>JAZTZA010000213.1:0-19378 GCA_045637185.1 Acutalibacteraceae bacterium | reverse complement strand
AAGGCGGGCTTCCTGACCCGCGACCCGAGAATGAAGGAGCGCAAGAAGTACGGCCTCAAGGGCGCCCGTCGCGCACCCCAGTTCTCCAAGAGATAGTTTCCTATCTTACCGAGTTACAAAAAACCCCGAAATCATCTCGATTTCGGGGTTTTTGTTATGGTTGGGAGTTTATGAGTTGGTCTGTGGTGACACCGAGGAGTCGGGCTAACTTGCATAGGGTGACGATGGAGGGGTCGGTTCGTCCAAGCTCATAATAGGAATAGGTTGAGCGGTCGAAGTTGAGTTCATCGGCAATTTGTTGCTGGGTCAGACCGAGTTTCTTTCTTTGTGCACGCAAATTATCCCCAAACTGTTTGGAGATTGTATCCATAAAAACACCCCCATAAAAGAAAAAAGTGCGCCCCATTGAGAGACGCACCGAAAAACGATTCCCTCAATGCTGCTACACATCTGCACAACGTCAGGGAGAGGAAATACGTTTTTACCAAACAGTATTCCCCTGAAATGTTGTGCATATTAAGATGTGTAGCGCAATTATTGTACCACAATATTATTTGTTTTACAATGGTTTTTGAAAAATTGTAGAAAAAAACAAATAAACGCAGGGACCGGTATTCCTGACGGTCCGTTTTTTGCCTGCGCGAGAAAT
This sequence comes from Acutalibacteraceae bacterium, assembly GCA_045637185.1. GTDB lineage: Bacteria > Bacillota > Clostridia > Oscillospirales > Acutalibacteraceae > RGIG2206. The sequence goes on along the minus strand of JAZTZA010000213.1, from coordinate 18,729 downwards.
ACGGCTTCGACAACCGCAGCCCTTAAAACGCGAATAAACAGGCAATGCCTGTAATATTCTACAAAAGAAAATTCATCTTTTGTGATAATTTACCAATAGACTAATTGAAATAATTCTGTTATACTGATAACGTATTATATTGTGACTTGGTGTATCTGCGCGCAGATACACGTGATATTTTTGGAGGTAAAGTTATGAAACAGCTGTTTGAGACTCCGATTTTTGAGATCATTGAATTTGCGCAGGAGGACATCATCCGTACCAGCAACGGTATCGACACCCCCGAAGAGAATCTTGGCGGCGGAAGCAATAATGGCGATCTCAACCTGCCCATCGATCCCGGCATTGGCAGATAGTGGAGGGTATACATAAATGAAGCGATTAATTGCTCTGTTGTGCGCGGTTGCACTTTGCTGCTTCTTCTTTGCCGCCTGCAACCAAAAGGATAACAACGACACCGACGGCTCTTCTAAGGGCGCATCGTCGCAGGTCGGCGATACTACCGAGAGCCTGGGCGAAGCCACCTCGGGCGAGGGTACCGAGTCCTCGGGCTCGTCATCAAAGGCATCGGGCAACTCGGAGGGAACCGCCTCCTCCAACTCGACCGGCAACGCCTCTTCGGGCAACGGCTCGGGCAGCTCGACCGGCTCATCCTCGAGAGTCCCCTCGAGTTCCTCGACTCAGGCTTCATCAAAGCCTTCCTCGTCGAACGCGACCTCCTCTCAGAAACCGTCCTCGTCTTCTTCAAGCTCGGGCGGAATTGATCTTCCGATCGACTGGTTCTAAGAAAGATAAGACCCTGTTTGCAGTTTGTTCTGCCGACAGGGTTTTTTATTGACAAAATGATATTGTTGGTTTATTATATAATAGTATGATTATGTGAAGGAAACGCTACATTATATTAAGATGTGAGGTATTGTTATGGCAACTGAGAACAATCAGGTGAGCATTAACCTTATTGAAATGCTGACGCGGCTCAAGCGTTATTGGGCGGTCATTATTCTGTGCGGATTTGTCCTCGGCATAGGGGGCTTTGTGTACTCCAACTTCTTCGTGACACCGCAGTACGCCGCAAGCTGCAGAATGATAGTTACCACCCGCGAGGATGCCAACATCAACGTCACCACCGACCAGTTGACCTCCGCTCAGCAGATGATAAATACATATTCCGAGATATTGCTCGGCCGCGACTATCTTGAGCAGATAATCGACAACCTTAACCTGAAGATGACCCATCAGCAGTTGAAGGCAAAGATCAGCATTTCGGCCGCGGTGGACACGCAGATAATGGAGATCAGCGTGCGCGATACCGATCTTAAGCAGGCCGATCGCATCGCGAGATACATCTATCAGACCGGCCCCGTGGTTGCCAAGGAGATCGTCAAGATCGGCTCCCTTGACCCTGCAGGCAGCGTCTACGCTGTCAACGACGGTAGCCCCATTTCACCTAACGTCAAGAGAACGACGGTTATGGGCTTCCTCGTCGGTTGTGTGCTTCCGATGGCGGCCGTCGTCCTTGTTATGCTGTTTGATAACACCTATAAGACCGACGTTGAGTTGAGAAATGACCTTGGCCTGCCTGTTTTGGGCGTTATCCCGTCGATAGACAGCGTTACCGACGTAAAGACGTCGGAAAAAGGAAAGAAGGTGCGCTAATATGAGCTTGTTTAAGAAAAAGAACACCCGTGACCTTACGGGAAAGGCTATTCTGACTGCCGAATCCCCCTTTGCTTATAAAGAAGCGTACAAGCTGTTGAGAACCAACCTCAACTTCATCACCTCCACCCTCGGCAACTGCAAGAAGATCGTTGTAACCAGCTCGATGCCCAACGAGGGCAAGAGTATCTTCGCGATAAATCTTGCCATCACCCTTGCCGAGAACGGCGCAAAGGTACTGCTTATCGATTGCGATATGCGCAAGCCTGCCTTGCACAGATATCTGCGCGTAAAGGAGAATTATCTGCGCGGTCTCTCCTCCATCCTCAGCGGAAAAGAGGAGCTCAGCAACTGCGTCTTCTTCCATCCGAAGCATAACTTCAGCTTTATCCTTGCGGGCACCATCCCTCCTAACCCCAGCGAGATGCTCGGCTCTCAGAGCATGAACGATATGCTTGAGTCGTTGGCAGGCAGCTTCGATTATATAATCTGCGACGCACCGCCTGCGGGATTTGTCACCGACCCCATCGTGCTCAGCCAGCACGCCGATGGCGTTTTGCTGGTTGTACGCCAGAGCAATACCCGTCGTAATATGGTCCACAGCGTTAAGCAGAGCTTTGAATCGGTCAACGCAAATCTGCTGGGCGTCGTGCTCAACCGTTGCGACATCAGGGATGTTCGTGACCGCTATTCATACCACAGATACGGTTATTCTTATTCCTACGGATACTCAAAGGGAAACATCGAGGAACAGTGAGTTTAGAATGATAGACCTGCATACCCATATATTACCCTTCGTCGATGACGGTGCCGCCGACGTGGCTCAGGCTAAGGAGCTTTTGCGAGAGGAAACGGCTAACCGAGTCGACAAGGTGTTCCTGACCCCCCATTTCGACTGCGAAAAGGAGTCGGTCGACGAGTTTGTTGAGCGACGTGACAGGGCCTTTGCCTTGCTTAATGCTGAGCTGGGGGAAGGGGAATTCCCGCAGTTGCGGCTGGGCGCCGAGGTGCGATACAGTCCCGACCTGCTCGACCTTGAACTTCATAGACTGACCCTCGGGGGAAGCGTTTATCTGTTGCTTGAGCTGCCCTGTGGGACCTACCCGACCTTTATTGAGCGGGTGGTGGAGATGATGGTAGAACGGCAGATAGTGCCCATCTTAGCACACGTTGAAAGGTGCGTCTATTTCAGGCACCATCCCAAACTGCTCAAGGCGCTTATTGATCGCGGCGCGCTGGCGCAGGTTTCAGCCGACGTTGTGATGAAGAAGGAGCGGCGTTCCTTCTCGATGAGTTGCCTGCGTCATTCGTTGGTGCAGTTTGTGGCGAGCGATGCGCATAATATGAGTAAGCGGCCGCCCTGTATGCTTGGGGCGATGTCGTCGTTGAAGGAAAATAAGCAGGCTCAGCTTGAGGAGTATGCCGAGGCGGTTTGGAACGATTGGGACATTGCACCCGTCAAGGCCACCGTACCCCTTCGCTATTTTTGTAAACACCAATAATGCTAAGGCGCACCTTGAAAAAGGCGCGCCTTTGTTATTTGGTGAATGATGAATAACTACGGGCGAACACAGTTCGCCCCTACATATATCTGCTCTCAACCCGCGAGAAATACTACTGCAACAATCACCACACCTAAAACGCGAATAAACAGCCTTTGGCTGCGCGAGAAAAACAATTTATATTACCGCTATTCCAAAAACGCGGTCAAACAGGCTGTGCCTGCGCGAATAAACAGCCTAACGGCTGTGTTTGGTACTTTTTCACAGGAAAAGTGACGGAATTTCGGCAAATCGCGCGGTTGATTTTGATTGAATTGTTAATATATCTAAGGTATAATATTTACGATTGCGAAAACAAATCTCTCGCCGTCGCAGTTGACGGAGAAAGGGGAAATAATGAAAAGAATTTTATCGTTAATGCTTGCGATCTGCCTGACTATATCGGTTGTGGTGGTGTCGGCAAGCGCCGCAGACTCTGCTGACAGCGTTTTTGCGGGCGCCAATCTTAATTTGAACGAGGGTATTGCGATACAGTTCCTCGCATATCCCGAGGCAGTCGAAGAGTATGACAGCAGTTATCTGTCGGTTAAGTACCTTGACCGCGACGATACCCTTTTGACAAAGGAGATCGAGGGGGTCGAGTATACATTCAACGACAAGGACTACATACTGTACCGCTTCGACGCCGTTTCTCCCGACCGTATGGCCGATGTAGTAAACGCTACACTTTACGGAGTTAAGGGCGGCAACGATACCCAAATTGGAGACACCATCACCTACTCGGTCAAACAGTATGTCACCAACACATACGCTAGCACGACCGATGCTATGCTCAAGACCCTCCTTGCCGATATTCTTTACTACGGAGAAAAGGCAAGGCTTTATACCCTTGCGAGCGGTATTGGTACAAATGAAACTCCTATTTACTCTGCTTCCGATTGCTCGTGGGTGGAAGACGCAAGGACCAAAGGAGACCTCATCGATGAGGAACTTGTAAGCGTCAAGAACCTGACCGACTTCGCCAACGCCCACGTTGAGTGGACCTCGGTGGGCCTCAACCTGCGCGAAAATCCCGCTATCCTCTATAAGTTCAAGCTCACCAACAAGGCGAGCGGCGTTTCCAACTACAAGCTGGTTGTTGAGGTCGAGGGTCAGGAGAAGTTTGAATATCAGCTTTCGGCCGCCGACTACAACAAGTCGGAGCGTTGCTACGTTTACCGCTTCAGAGGCCTGAACCCCACCAAGATGGGTGAGACGGTCAGTGCTTATTTCGTTGACGGTAGCGGCAACAAGGTCAGCGCGACCCTCGATTACAGCGTCGAGAGCTTCGCCAAATTCTGCTACGACGAGACCAACGGCGGTACTGCCTTCACCTCTACCATTACCGAGGAGCTCTATGAGCTTATCGAGGCCCTCTTGGCATACGGAAGCTCTGTTATCGAGTATTTTGAGAATGTCAACGACCTCAGCACTATTATAGTCTACCCCGAATATGACGAGCGCATCGAGCGCGACTATACCTATGATGTAAAGGTGGTTCAGGAGACCCCTAACGGCGATGTTTCCAAGGACCTCGTCTGCTACAACCACACCGACGCTGTCGCAACCTCGGTACGCACTGTCAACGGCGATATGTACCGTCGCTTCTGCGAATTTGCCTTCGCAAAGGACGAGAATATGCCCGTGCGCGTGGACATCACCGTCTATTCTGATTTTGACTCTTACACCGTTATGCCCTCGGCCAAGAACTTCACCAGCACCCGTAACGGCAACGTTATCTCGGTATATCTTGATAAACCCGACTATTTCCTTTTGAAGCTTGATGCAAGCGACGATTCTATCCTCGCCGTTTTTGCCGATGAACCCGAAACCGACGTGCCGAGTAAGGATGATGAAAACGTCATCTACGTTGAGGGTTGGTATGAGCCTGAAAACTCGACCGTCCTGAACGTTACCAAGGACAACGCCATCCTTTACCTTGCTCCCGGCTCAGTTCTTAACGCTCGCGTCAAGATAAAGGGTAACAACGTTACCGTCAAGGGCCGCGGTATGATCCTCGACCCCTACAGCGACATCTATAAGACCGATGCTTCCGAAGCCGGTCCGGGTACCGCCACCGGCACCGACAAGCGTTATCTCCTGCACGTCACAGGTTCCAACTGCACCGTCGACGGCATCAAGATGATCGATTCGCGCGACTTCAACCTGTGGGTACAATCCACGGGATTGAAATGCACCAATCTCAAGATTCTTTCCAGTGAGATGTGTACCGACGGTATCACTACCCATTCAAACTGCTCTAACGCATCCTTTAAGCACTGTTTCCTTTATGTTGCCGACAACGCGTTGGTTTTGAGCACCAGCACTACGACAAGCGTTTTCGACGACATAACCATCGGCACTATCTGCTGCGGCATTTTCCCGCAGAACAACGCAGGAAAATATGAGATCTCCAACATATATATCTTCCGCGCCGATGAAGGCATAATGCGCAACTGCTACAACTGGAACAGCGAGCAGCGCTCCTTCAGCCTGACCCTCAACAACGTCAGCGCCGTCGACTGCGACCATTTCCCCTTCATCTTCTATGGTTGGAATATGGGAACTGCTGCTAAAACCATAACCTTCAATAACCTTGCCGTTCCCGTTGCCACCGGCTCAGAAGTTCTTGGACAGGGTGACGGTAGTACCATCCGCGTTGAGAATGTGTCGGGTTACCTTGAGACCAACAACTACACCTTTAATTTCAACGGCCTCAGCATCGGCGGCAAGGCTATCACTTCCGCCAACGACATTCCTAAGAACATTACGAAAAAAGTAACGACACAGTGGTGGGGCGGTACTACGGAAGAAGATGCCAACTACATCAACGTTTCGGGCAGTGGTTCGTCCTTCGGACCCGCAAGCCCCAAAACCATATCCGGCTCGGTCAAGCCCGAGGGCAAGATATTTATCGGTGAGCGTCAGCTCTTTGCAAAGGATCGTGCCATTAATAAGAACGGCACCTGGTACGTGCCTGCCGCCGACGTTTGCGCAGCGGTCGGAAAGGATGTTCCCTCTGCGACCACTACCATCAACAAAGTCAAGTATATCTCTCTTGCTAACCTGACATCGAGCGGTGTCGCCAAGTCTGCATCCTACGACTCAAGCTCAGGCCGCATCAAGATCGGCGTGCCTTCGGGAACGACCGGCGACCTGTTCAGCTGGTTTGGTAACAGCGCGCACAGCCACTGGGCCGAACACGTCTGCTACAATATGCATATGGTATGGCTCGAGGAATACGGCGGTAATTCCTTCCGTATGGAAGACTGCTCGAACTACGCAGGTATTTCTTACAACCTTACTCCGCAAATGCAGCAGTACGGTACGGGCAAGTATACTATGACCTTTGAAGCAAAGGCTGATGTGGATAGTTCAAAATTGGCCATCGCCTTCCGTACAAACGGCAGTGATGCGTGGTTCACCCAGACCCTGTCGACCGATTGGAAGAAAGTCACCATTACCCTTACCAACAACGTCGACCCCGCAAGCATTAAAAACGCCTGTATTTATATGCAAGCCTCAGCAGATAATCAGGGTATCGAGATCAAAAACGCAAAGTTGACCTATACGGTTGCAAAGTAATGTAATTCACAAAACGGCAGTCCAAAAGCGGACTGCCGTTTTTCCTATCTTCCCATAAACTGCATAAAGCTTAGCACGATGGTCGCGGTGGTCGTAATAGCGAGCATAAGCCACAATGCTCTTCGGCTGACGAGATGCTTTTTCTTTTTGGCCGCCACCTTTTGCGGAATATAGGTCTGACTTTCGGTGTATTGCACCGCCTGCGAATGCAGCTTGCGCTGGCTTTCCTCGGAGCACTCGGGACGCACGAAGAAAATGGCCCTCTCAAAGTACTCGTTTTGGGTGTCGTTGACCTCAATTATCTGCCGATTTACTCCTCTTATCATACCCAAGCCTCCGTTTGCACAAATTTAACCTGACAAACGCTATTATTGTCAAATAATCCACCAAATATTCACATATTATGTTTTATGTAAATCAAACGGAAAAATTGAAAATAATACAGATTGTATAGCGAAGTGTTGACATAATAAATGTTGAAAACTCAGTTGAAAATGTGAAAAACCCTTTATAATCAAGGGGATTTCGGGTCGAATATGGGCGAAAATGAGTTATTTGTTAACGTTATGTTAACATACAGAGTGTTGAAAAATAAATTTTGGTGTGAAATGATTTCAATCTACAAACAGTTGTTTTTTCTCATTTTTTCGACCTGTCGGGGTTGCCTGCGCACACAAAAGACAGTATTGCAATTTATCGGGCGCGGTTGTATAATTTAAGAGGATATTTATGCGAAAAACGGGGTGATGATGCATGAAGACGGCTTTGGTTACGGGCGGCTCGCGCGGAATAGGTCGCGCCATAGTTGAACTGCTTGCCAAAAAAGGCTGGCAGGTGGCCTTTTGCTACCGCGAAAATGAGTCAGCGGCCGACGAGGTTTGTGCGGCAACGGGTGCCGTTGCGTATAGGTTGGATATATCCGACTCGAAGGCGGTGGCCGATATGGTGTCCGACCTGCAAAAGCGTTTCGGACACATCGACCTGTTGGTCAACAACGTCGGCGTCGCATCCCAAAGGCTCTTTACCGATATAACCGACGAGGAGTGGAAGAACACCTTTGACGTCAACGTCAACGGCGCCTTCTACGCCACCCGTGCAGTGCTACCCGATATGATAAACAGAAAAAGCGGCAATATAATTTTCGTCTCGTCGATGTGGGGGATAAGCGGCGGCTCCTGCGAGGTGCATTATTCGGCCACCAAGGCGGCCCTCATCGGAATGACCAAGGCGCTCGCTAAGGAGGTCGGCCCCTCGGGAATACGGGTCAACTGCGTTGCCCCAGGTGTCATCGAGACCGAAATGAACGCCCATCTGAGCGCCGACGATATGGCGGCTCTTGCCGAGGAGACCCCCTTGTGCCGTATCGGCAAGGCCGACGAGGTGGCAAAGGCTATTGAGTTTTTGGCGGAGGACGGCTCCGCTTTTATCACAGGACAGGTGCTGTCGGTCGACGGAGGCATCATTGTCTGAAAGGATTGGAAGAATGGACTTTTTGCGTAGAACTTGGGTCGAGGTCGACCTTGACCGAATCCGCAATAACTATGACCGCGTGCGCGAAAGGGTAGGCGACGACTGCAAGGTGCTTTGCGTTGTCAAGGCCAACGGATACGGGCACGGAGCGGTGCAGGTTGCGCGCGTGCTTGAAAAGGCGGGGTGCGACTGGCTTGCCGTGTCCAACATCGAAGAGGCCGAGCAGCTTCGTGAGGCGGGGATAGAACTGCCCATACTCATACTGGGCAGTACGCCGCCCGAGTGCGTAGGCACCCTTGCCGAGTACAACATCACGCAGGCGGTATATTCCAAGGAGTGTGCAGAGCAGCTGTCAGCCGCTGCAAAGGCGGCAGGTGTGACCGTGTCGGTCCACCTCAAACTTGATACGGGAATGCGGCGCATCGGCTTTGACGCGACCGACGCGCAAGAGGTAGCCTTTGCGGCTGAGGTCTGCCGTATGGCAGGGCTGAAGGTCAGCGGTGTTTTCACCCACTTTGCCTCTGCGGACGGTGACGGCGATGCCGACGGGGAGTTCGTAAAGACCCAGTACACCCGTTTTGTTGATGCGATTGAGGCTATCGAAAGGACGGGAGTGCATTTTTCGATAAGACATTGTTGCAACTCGGCCGCCACCTTGACCCATCCCGAGTATAAGCTCGATATGGTGCGCGAGGGCATCGTCCTCTATGGGCTTGCTCCATCTGAGCAGGTGGAGATCGACGGCTTTTTGCCTGCGATGAGTATGAAGGCCCGCGTCAGTATGGTCAAGCGGGTTGCCGCAGGGGAGAGCATCAGCTACGGCAGGACCTTCACCGCCGACAGAGATATCACCGTTGCGACGGTACCGGTCGGGTATGCCGACGGATACGTCCGCGCCTTTTCTAAGGGTGAGGTGTTGGTTCAGGGCAAGCGTGCCAAGATCGTAGGCCGTATCTGTATGGACCAGATGATGATCGATGTTACCGGAATAGAGGTCAAAACGGGCGACACCGTTACCCTTTTCGGCACCGACGGTCAGGCTAACCTGCCGGTTGAGGAGCTTTCCGATCTTGCCGATACCATAAACTATGAAACCGTCTGCCTGATAGGCAGGCGAGTCCCCCGAGTATATATTCAAAACGGAGCAGAGGTCCACGTATCAGGTTTGCTCGGCGAATAAAAGGAGGGTTTGTATGAAAAATATGGGTTACCACGAGGATCTGGGCGTCCAACACGTCAGATGCGAACGGCCGAGGTCATACTACGTGCCGTTTGGCTCATCCGAGGACATCTTTAATAAAAAGAGGGAGGACAGCGACCGCTTCGGCTTGCTGTCGGGCTCGTGGAGCTTCCATTTTTTCAAAAACATCGACAGGGTGCCCGACAATATCATAAACCCCTCAATCCCCTTGGATATGAAAACGGCTCTGCCCGTCCCGTCGGTGTGGCAGATGTATCGCTACGACCAGATACAGTATACTAACACGCGTTACCCCATTCCCTGCGACCCGCCCTTTATCCCCGACGAAAACCCCGTCGGTGTTTACAGCCGCGACTTCGTTTGCCCGTCCGACTGGGACAACTTTAATAAATATATGGTCTTCGAGGGGGTCGACTCGGCCTTTTACCTCTATGTAAACGGCGCCTTCGTCGGTTACAGCGAGGTGCCTCATTCCACCTCGGAGTTCAATATCACCGAATATCTCCACGAGGGTGCCAACCGGGTGACCGTCTTGGTCTTTAAGTGGTCGACAGGCACCTATCTTGAGGATCAGGATAAATTCAGATGGTCGGGCATCTTCCGCGACGTCTACCTTTTGGGCAGGCCGCGCGGCCACCTGCGCGATTACAGGGTGCGTACCCTGCTCTCCGACGATATGCGCAGGGCGACCGTCAGCGTTGACCTTGAGGTGCTCAATGCCACCGACGGCGTGGTCACCCTCTTCAACCCCGATGGCAAGGAGGTCGGTCGGGTGCGCCCCGACGCTGAGGGACATGCCGAGATGGTAGTCAACCGCCCGATCTTGTGGAATGCCGAATCGCCCGAGCTTTACGGCCTGCTTATTGAAGTTGCAGGGGAGTACATCGCAGATTTCGTCGGTATGCGCCGCGTTGAGATCTGCGACGGCATATTCCTCTTCAACTCAAAACCGATCAAGCTCAAGGGGGTCAACCGCCACGACAGCGATCCATATACCGCTTGTGTCGTCGACGAGGATCATATGCTGCGCGACATCGCCCTGATGAAACAGCACAACATTAACGCTGTGCGCACCTCGCATTATCCCAACGACCCGCGCTTTTTACAGCTTTGCGACCGATACGGCCTCTACGTCATTGACGAGGCGGATATCGAGGCGCACGGCTTGGATCAGCACGACTTCTCCATTATCACCGAGGGCGAGGAATGGCGCGATGCCATACTCGACCGCGTTGAGCGGCTGGTCGAAAGGGATAAGAACCGACCCTGCGTCATCGGTTGGTCGATGGGAAATGAGTCGGGCTACGGGGAGAACTTTCGCCTTGCATTAGAATGGACGAAAAGGCGCGATCCCGACCGCTTTTTGCACTACGAGAGTGCCTTTGGTCACGATGTTCAGCCGACCAAGCCTTTCCCCGTGGCCGCCGACGTCTTTTCCCGTATGTATGCTTCTCCCGAATATTGCCGACAGGCCTGCGAGGAAAACGAGGACAAGACCCGTCCCTTTATGCTTTGCGAATATTCTCACGCTATGGGCAACGGCCCTGGCGACCTGAAGGATTACTGGGACGTGATCTTCGCTCAGCCGAGATTTATGGGTGCGTTCGTCTGGGAATGGTGTGACCACGCCGTTTACGACGGCACCACCGAGGACGGAAAATCACGCTTCTTATACGGCGGTGACAGCGGCGAACGCTTCCACGACGGCAACTTCTGCGTCGACGGACTTGTCGGCCCCGACCGCACCGTTAAGCAAGGACTCAGGGAGCTCAAGGCGGTCATTCAGCCTGTTCGCGTCGAGGCGATAGACTTGGTTGAGGGCGAGTTCGAGATAACCAACCTTTACGATTTTGCACATCTGAGCAGATTTGAGTGCCGTTGGGAACTGACCTCTAACGGCGAAATATTGGAGAGTGGCTCGCTGGGAGCCTTGCCTATCCCGCCGCAAAGGAGCGAGAGGGTCAAGCTTGGCTATACCCTGCCCGAAAACAAAGGCCGCTGCTATGTCAGATTCAGATTTTTGCAGTTGGGCATAGGAGAGCTTTTGACCGAGGGGGACGAGATGGCCTTTGCGCAGTTCAAACTGCCCGTTTCCGCCGAAAAGGTGCTCGTCGATATGCCGCAGATGCCCATCGAGATCGACGAGAGCGACCGCAGGATACAGCTTCGCGGACAGGGCTTTTGCCACGTCTTTGACAAGACCCTCGGTGCCTTCCGTCAGCTGACCTACGGCGAGAGAAAGATGCTGGCGATGCCGATGTCATTTAATTTGTGGCGCGCCCCCATTGACAATCAGCGTTTTATCGTCCGCGAGCAGAGAAACGCGCGTTACCACGCTTCTCAGGTTCGGGTATATTCGACGGGGGTCACCGTCCGTTCGGGCAGTGCCGTCATCGATCAGGAGATATCCTTCGTCAGCGAGGGCGAGCGTCCTCATATCCGTGCCCACGCCGTCTGGACGGTCAACCGTGCGGGCGATATCGACCTGATGACCGAGGTCAGCGTCGAGGAGAACGCTCCCGACCTGCCCCGTTTCGGCCTGCGCATCATACTTGACAAAACGGCCGACAGGGTCGACTACTTCGGCTACGGCCCCAACGAAAGCTATATCGATAAGCACCGCTCTCAGCATAAGGGCAGGTTCAGGTTCCGTGTCGGCAGGCAGTTCCCCGAGTATATCAAGCCGCAGGACTTCGGCAACCGCTTTGACACCGATTGGGCGGCGGTTTTGGATAACGAGGGCATCGGCCTGATGCTCTGCAGCGAGGGCGACACCTTCGACTTTTCGGCTCTGCCCTTTACGCAGGAGGAGCTGGAGAGAAAGCGTCATTCCTTCGAGCTTGAGCCCTACGGACGTACGGTGCTTTGTGCCGATTACCGCCACAGCGGAGTCGGCTCGCACAGTTGCGGCCCCGCTCTTGCGGAGAAGTACCGCATACCCAAGGAGTTCACCTTTAACCTGACCGTTCGACCGGTGCTCAATCCTCGCGAGGACTTGATAGCCTGTGCCGACCGCGCCTATAAAAAGGATGAGGTGGTCGATTACGACCAACTTACCTTCGGTGAGTAACCGATGAGAAGGATATTATATATACTGCTGGCGCTGAACCTCATATTCATTTGGGGCAACTCTGCCCTGAGCGGTCAGCATCCCACAGTATCAGCGACCTTCTGATATTCGGGGTGGAGAGTGCAATGGGGGATGATGGGTCGGACACCTCGTCATCCGCGTCCTCCAAGCCGTCGGGCGAGACGGTCGGCAACACCAACCCTGTCATCAGGGACACCCTTGACTCAAACGAGAACACGCCTGTGATACGGGGTGTCATAAGGAAGTCGGCGCATGTTATTGAGTATCTTACGCTTGGCGTGATATGCATATTGCTCTGCCGATATGACGAAAGCTGGCTTGAAAAGGCAAAACGACTGCTTTTGGTGGCCGCCTTTGTGCCCTTGGTGGACGAAACGATACAAGTTTTCAGCAAGAGAACAAGCAGCATCGGGGACATATGGATGGATATCGGCGGATTTATAGCAGGTTGCCTGCTGGTTGCCGTTATCCAAGCCCTCAGGCGAAGAAAGGCTCGGAAAGAAACAACTGCACAAGAGGCATAGAAAAAAACGGAGAATGTTCAACATTCTCCGTTTTTGGTTTTAATCTTCCGAAAACAGCTTGTCGTCCTGCTTTTCAGCCTCTTCAAAATTAAATCCGGAGTCCTCAACCGGCTCGTGAATACGCAGGTCGGTGCGCTCACCGGCAGGACGCGGATTGCCGAAGCGGTCATATCCGTTGTCGTCATAGCGGGTGCCGTTGCGGTGAAAGCCGAGGGCTGAAAATCCGTTTTTATCAAATCCGTTTTCGTCGTACTTGGTTATATTCTTTATCTTGCTGATGCGCCGAGTACCCTTGGCAAGATTGGGCCAAAATGTGCGCGCGACGATATAGGCCGCGACGAAGAACACCCATATTCCCAATATAATTAAAGCGCCGAAATCCATATTACTGCCTCTTTCTCAAAATCAGTCGTACTTGCGGAAGCTGGCGACCAAACGGCCGAGAATAGTAACCTCGTCGGGTATGATGGGCTCGAATGCGTCATTCTCGGGCATCAGGGCGACCCTGCCGTCACTTAGGAAATCCAATCGCTTGACGGTTGCCTCATCCCCGATGAGAGCCACCACGATTTCGCCCTTTTCGGCACTTTGGCATCTCTCGGCATAGACGATGTCGCCGTCAAGTATACCTGCGTTCATCATCGACATACCCTTGACCCGAAGTGCAAATATCTCTCTGCCCCTTGAGATATCGGAGGGCAGGGGAATGTATTGCTCAATATTCTCCTGAGCGAGAATGGGAATGCCCGCCGCAACCTCGCCCACCAAGGGCACGCTGACACTTGTTGCGGCAGTGGCGATGCGTACCGAGCGGGAAGAGCCGTTGTCGCGGATGATGAGTCCCAGCTCCTCAAGTGAAGTCAGCACGTTAAAGACGGTAGAGGTGGAGCGAATGCCGGTCGCAGAGCATATTTCGCGCACAGTCGGAGGCACGGCATCCCCTGCGCGTTGACGCAGGTAGTCGAACACCTTTTGCTGATTGGGTTTTAACTCCATAGGTCATTCCTCCCTCTGAATAGTGGAACAGTTCGGGTCGTGCGAGTCTGTTCTTTGATATTATACCATATTTGCCGCCACATTGGAAGAGGGGAATTGACAAAACTTTGGGATTGAGATATTATGGTCTAAGGACAGGCTGAAAGAGCCTTTGGAGGTCGTTTTTTATGTTCCGAAACAGAAAAATAAAAGCACTTTTTCCGATAATAGTGTTGGTGCTTGCCGCCGCGATAGTGGTGGGCGCGGTTATCGCAATCCCGCTTGATACCCCTGCGACCGAGCCGACCACCACCTACGGAAATCAGTATAACGGCGGCGTTGTGGCGCCCGACGGAAGTATGCTCTACTTCGTCAACGGCAAGGGAATTTTATATTGCCTTTCGTCCCCCAACACCTACCGCATCGACGAGAAGGCCGACAGCCTTTTCCCCTACGGAAGCGGACTGGTCTACCGCAGGGAAAACGGCGAGGTATACTATTCTAACTATAACGGTGAGGAAAAACGTCTGCTCTTTTCGGGTGCAGTCGACCTTGCGGTCAGCGGAAACTGGGTCTTTTTCACCCGCGAGGACGGCGTGCTCAGGAAGTTTTCACTCCTCAACAGCAAGGAGGTCAGCCTTAATTTGAAGGTCAAGCAGTTCCTTGTCGCTTCAAACGCGGTGCTTTACACCGACCCTGACGGATATCTGCATACCGCCCGTACCGATGGCACCAAGGTCGAAAAGTTCTTTGCTGAAAAGGTGGACAGCTTTATGCGGTACGATGCCTACATCTTCTACAAGCGTGACGGAATGCTCTATTCGGTCGCATCGGGCAACGCCGCGAGCAAGGGTACCTATTTTCCGGTCGAGGACTTCAACATCACCGATGATGGTGTGCTGATCTTCACCGACGAAAAGGGCCTGCACACCTACAACCTCAAGGATGAAAAACCGCAGATTCGCGACGTTGAGGTTCAGGGCGGTACCGCCCACCAAATAAGCGTGTGGGACAAGTACATTCTGTACTATAACGACAACGAGCAGCTGATCCGTTGCCTAAAGGACGGCTCGGAATGGGTATATATGTAAAAGGGGCAGGCTAAATTTTCAATATTACCCTTGATTTTTGAAAAATTGCGTGTTATAATGATGGAGACCATACTTATAGGAGGAAAATTATAATGAAAAAGTTAATTGCTTTGGTTATTGCTGTTCTTGTTATCTGTGCTGTTCCTGCTATGGCTTTCGCTGCCGATAGCCCGAGCGCCGAGAAGGTTATCAACGTCTCTGTTCAGAAGGCTGACATCGATGGCTCTGACAAGACTCAGGTCACCGTTAACGAGGGCGGTTCCGTTTCTGTTAAGACTGACGCTTCCGTCGGCACCTTCAACAACTGGAAGATCTACAAGGTCGTCGGCACCGGCACTTCTGCCAAGTATGTTGAGGCCGTTGCAGGCACCGACTACACCGTAGTTACCGGCACCCTTAAGGATGCTGCCCTGACCGTTAAGCCCTTGACCGACATCGTCATCTGCGCTAACTACAACAACAAGCTCACCGATCCTAAGACCGGTGATATGAGCGAAGAGGCTCCGAAGACCGGTGCCAGCGTTGCTCTGATCGCTTTTGTTTGCACCCTTTCTCTTGCAGGTGTTGGCGTAGCTTCTAAGAAGATCGCTGCCTAATTCAAGGCTTCGGGTACTTAATATCGTTTGTAAGATCCTATCCATAAGCCTTTTGGGTTTGTGGATAGGATTTGTCTTTAATTTGTGAAGGGAGGAATGAACCTTGACCGAGAAGAAAAAGCCGTTTATGACCAAGAAAAGATGGTTGATCGCGCTTGTTGCGTTCGTGCTGGTTTTTTCTGTGTCGCTGGGTATGCTGATGTATTCCTTTTTCGGCCCCGACGGCTTCGATGCCGACAAGTATAAGGCTCCTTCCGACCAGACCGTTTCCGATGGCGAGCAGGAGCTGAGGAAAAACCCCATCGACTTCGCCGCACTCAAGGCCGATAACGCCGACGTTTGCGCCTGGATAACCATACCCAACACCAACGTTGATTATCCCATCTTCCAAAGCTCTGCCGACGATGACAACTTTTACCTCAATCGCGGCGCCGACAAGAAGTATAACGCCAACGGCTCCCTTTATATCCAAAGGATAAATTCCTACGACTTTTCCGACCCCAACACCGTAGTCTACGGTCACAATATGCGAAACGGCTCGATGTTCCGCACCCTGCACAACTTCCGCGATGCCGAGTTTTTCAAGGCCAACGAGTATTTCTACGTCTATACTCCGGGTCACATTATGACCTACCGCATTTTTGCGGCATACCGCTACGACAACCGCCTGATACTCAGCGCCTTCGACTTTTCCGACCCTGTGGTGTATGAAAACTACCTGCAGGAATGTCTTAACCCCACCAGTATGATAAGGAACGTGCGCGAAGGGGTCGAATTGACCGCCGATGACCGCATCGTTACCTTGAGCACCTGTATTTCGGACGCCCGTTACCGCTATCTCGTGCAAGGAGTTTTGATAAAAGATGAAGTCACCCAATGAGAGCAGATACGTCCCTCAGCACGCCAAGAAGAAAAGCCTGCTTGATAAGGGATGGAAGCGCGCGGTGTTCGGCGCGGTGGCGGTGCTGCTTTGCGTGGCGTTGATATCGTCGGCGACCTTCGGCGTGCTCTGGCTGGTCGGCAGGCAGTCCCTGCTCAGCGGCACGGGTGCCACTCAGGTGCCGAGTATGCCCGACGTTGAGATCGACGAGGACGGCTCGACGGTACGGTACAAGGGTAATACATATACCTACAACAAGAACCTGACCAGCGCACTCTTCATCGGCACCGACCGCAAGGACGAGAGCGATTTTACCGGTGTTTCGGGTCAGAACGCACAGGCCGATGCCCTCTATCTCGCCGTTATCGATACCTCAAACGCCAAGACCACCGTCATCGCCATCTCGCGCGATATTATGACCGACGTGCGCCTTTACAGTGTCACGGGCGATTATGTCGGGGTCAAGAAGATGCAGGTCTGCCTCTCCTTTGCATACGGCGACGGAAAGGAAAAGAGCTGTGAAAGCACCGTTCAGACGGTGTCCAACCTGCTCTACGGCATCGATATCAACACCTATTTCTGTATGGATTGGGAGAATATCGCCACCCTCAACAACATTGTCGGGGGCGTCGAGGTGCCCGAGTACGATGCAAATTGGAACCCGACCGGCAAGCAGGTCACCCTTAAAGGCGATGCCGTGCTCGACTACATACTGCTCAGGGATAAGACCGATCTCAATTCAAGCACCAACCGCCTTGAGCGTCAGGTCAACTACCTTAAGGCATTTTCCGAAAAGACCATCGAGCGCACCAAGCAGGACATTTCGGTGCCTCTTAATTTGTATAACGCCCTGTCGAAGAGTTCCATCAACACCCTCGATGCGTCCAAGATAACCTACCTGACCACCGTCTTTATGGACGGAGGGGCTCAGCTTGAGTTCCGCACCCTGACGGGAAAGATGGTGCAAGGCGAGGAGTTTGCCGAGATGTATCTCGACGACACCGCCACCTACGAAATGCTGCTCGACGTGTTTTACATCAAGCAGTAAAAAATGTTGGATATGCAAACGCTCGGTTGAAAACCGAGCGTTTTTTCTACGCCCTGACCTCGAATGCGGATGTGAGGGGTTATTTTATCGCCTTGGGGTAAATATATATATAAACAGAACATTTGGAAAGGTGATAAAATGGACAACGATTTCAAGCAGATGGTGGAAAAGTACAAATCTGAACTGCTCAGCTACAGGCAGCAGCACGGCGGCCAACCGACCGAGCGGCCCGTTCAAAACAACGTTATGGCGGAATCGGCCCCCTCAACTCAGCCGCAAACACCGCCTGCCGAGCGGCCTGTTCAGCGGCCCGAGCCGTCGATTCGCCCCGATATGCCGCCTGAAATGCCAACCTCGCCCATCTCGAGACCCGAGATACCGACCTTCCCCGTTACCCAGCCCGAGATGCCGATGGTCGTCCCGTCGGCCCCCGAAATAACCACCCCGACCCCCGACCGCATCACAAACGATCGGGGCTACATACAGATAAAAACCTACACCGCTCGCGAGGCGACACCCGTTGCCGACGCACTCGTGCTTATTCTGCGCGACGGTGAGCTTGTCTATCAGACCCTGACCGACGAGGACGGTCTGTCCGAGATAGTCGAGCTTGAAACGGTGTCGCGCGACCTCTCGACCGTCGTCGGCAACCCGAAGCCCTTCACAACCTACGACCTGCAGATAACGGCAGGGGGCTTCCTGCCTGTGCGAAGCGTCGGCGTTCCTATTTTTGGGGGAGTGACCTCGGTTGAGAACGTGGCACTCATTCCGCGACCCGAATTTTCGCAGGAAGGCACCGACGAGGTGTATCAGAACACCGAGCCCAATCTGTGAGGTGACAGACAATGCCCGTAGAGCCTATTATCCCCGAGTTCATCACAGTCCACTTGGGCAGGCCGACCTCCGACGCACGTAACGTCACCGTCAGCTTCCCCAACTACATAAAAAACGTCGCGTCGAGCGAAATTTACCCCACCTGGCCCGAGGATGCCATTCGCGCCAACATCTACGCGCAGATCTCCTACGCGCTCAACAGGATATACACCGAATGGTACCCAAGCCAAGGCTACG
>JAZTZA010000212.1:0-4373 GCA_045637185.1 Acutalibacteraceae bacterium | reverse complement strand
GGTCAGGACTTTGCCGTTACGGTGACCGACTCCAAGGGCTACAGCGTGACCGAGGACGAATGTGTTGCAGATGCCGCCTTCAATCTCGACGAGTTTTCAGGAGAGATCACGGTAAAGATAACCCTTTACGGCGGCGGTATTGCACTTCTCAGGCTATACAACCCCGAGAACAATATTTAATTTATAAGAAAAGAATATTAACTGAAAAAAGGCAACGCAAGCACGCGTTGCCTTTATTTAGTTTGGAAATCTAACCTCATCTATTCGCCACGAAGGTGAGTGTCGGCGTGACTCCTTCTTCAAAGGTAAAGCTCATCTCGACCTGCTGAATTCTTGCGAAAAGTCCGTCTGCCGTCTTGATCGAGTAGCAGGCGTTTTCAGTCTTGTCGGTCAGCACGTTATCCTTTTGCACCGCCGTAATAATGGCACGGGTGCGCTTTATCTCAACCTCAGGGTCGCCGTAGGTGGCGTTGATGGGGTCGTAGATCAGCTGCTTGCACTTTGTTTCATCAAATCCGTTTCCGCCAAGAGTCAGGTCATACTTGCACTCGGTCGGTCGGCCGCCATCAGCCACGACCGAGAGGGAGAAAAGGTTGGTGTGAAACTGCGAAGCGGAATAATTCTTATAGCTCATAACACCGCTTCTTGCGTTGTAAACGAGGGTGTAAACGGTGCATTCGCCCATCGAAACGGTGGCAGTATTGCCCTCAATAGCGGTAGACAGGGTGGACATCATCACCTCAAGCTCGCGGCAGTCGGCCGTTTCGCTCAGTACCGTCTTAGCGAGGACAAGGCGGTTGGAATCGATGCAGAAATAGGGCGTCTTGTCCGAATGGACACCCTTTTCCATATCAAGAAGCGCAGATGCGATGGGGAAGTCCTCGGCAAATTTGTCGTCCTTGACGGTGTCCTCATCCATCGATAGAACATAGTTAAAAAGCTCATCAAACTCATCGTTCCGATTGTCCTCAACTACCTGAGCGGTCACCTCGGTAAACTCAAAGGGAACGATCTTGCTTCGGGTTCCGATGAAGACGTGGTAGAGTCCCCAAATGAAAGTAACGATGAAAAAGACGATTATTATATTGGAGACTATGCGGTTGCGCTTAGCTTTTTTAGACTCATAAGGATTTTGCGTCATCGCTTATAACTCCTTGCTTAAATGTTTTGACAGTTGAGCGAATTGCTCCATTGAAATGCTCTCGGCACGGGCTGTAGGTGAAATTCCGCTCGCATCGAGGGCATCGATGATGCACTGCTTGCTGACGGAAAGCGAGTTGGAGAGGGAATTGAGTACCGTCTTTCTCCTCATCGCAAAGGCGGCCTTTACTACGCGGAAAAAGGCCCTTTCGTCCTCTATCATCGGGTCGGTCGCTCCCTTGATGTCAAGGCGGATCACCGCGCTGTCGACCTTCGGAGGAGGCAGAAATGACTCCCTGCCGACACCAAAGAGTATCTTAGGCTCGGAATAGAACCTGACCGCAGCGGTAACGGGGCCGCAGTCGCGGGTGCCCATCTCGGCGCAAAGGCGGAGGGCCGCCTCCTTTTGCACCATAACGTTGATGGAGCGAATGGGCAACCTCTCCTCAAGCAGCTTCATAATCAGCGGAGAGGTAATGTAATATGGCAGGTTGGCGCAGACCGATACCGGCATATCGCCGAACTCGTCCTTTATAAGCTGATGCAGGTCGCACTTCATTGCATCCTCAAACCGCACGAATGCATTGTCGAAGCCGTCGAGGGTCTCGGATAAGATCGGCATCAGCCGAGTGTCCAGCTCAACAGCGACAACCTTTTTCGCCCGCTTGGCAAGCTCGCGTGTAAGCACACCTGCGCCGGGGCCTATCTCAATGACGCCCTCGCCGTCGATCTCGGATCTCTGAGCAATGGCAGGGCATACTGTTGGGTCGGTAAGAAAATTCTGCCCAAGCCCCTTTTTAAGATTAAATCCGTTCCTTGAAAAAAGGTCGTGCAGATATGAAATATCGGTCAATTCTCTCATTGTTTTCTCCGTTTTTATTGTAATACAACCATTATAGCACCAAAACCCTTATATGAAAAGAAAAATTTTTGATGACAAAACGGGAAAGAGGTGTTATAATACGAGTATTAACCTTTGGAGGAATAATATGATCGAGAACGCATTGGATATTATAGTTGAACAGTTAAAGCCTATTTTGACCTCGCAGAAGTTTGTCAAGCAGGACACCGAGGACTGCGTCTATGTCAACAAGGACTATGCCTACCGCATCAGCTACGATGCCGAGAGAAAGGTATACCTTCTTGACCGCGCAATACTTAAGGGTGAAGAGCAGTTGGAATTTACCAACCGCTCGATGTATCTTTTCGACGACAGGTCGACCGAAGCGGATGCCAAGTCGGTCGGTAACGATTTCTTCGATACGATGAACAACGACCTCGGGCTTGCCAAGTCGGTCGCTATGAACAAGCGCGACGTACCCCTGCCGACCAAGGCAAAGGGCGACGTCACCCCCGGTATCGAGACCTTCTGCAGTCGCTTTTTGACCCTTTTCCCTGTCTACAAGGATCAGTACAGGGAGGAAACGGCCCGATACGGCGGATTTATGCCCGATCATTTCTTCAGCCGTACCGCTGCAGTCGTTCTTCGCGATGCCGTCAGGAACGGTGACATAAAGCAGGTCAACAAGATGGCCGGAATGCTCGACCAGTACTATGCCGACGGCGACTACGAGGTGCAGAGCACCATTACCTACGTCATCATCGGCGAAGCCTTCCGCGGTGACAACGAGCTGTTCGAAAGGTTCCTTACCCTCATTGATAATAACTATAAATACCTGCGTCAGCCCGCTGTCAACATAATGAAATTTGTCGTCAGCAAGGGTAAATAAATATAAACGGACCGAATCGTTTTCGAGCGATTCGGTCATTTTCTTTTCTCTTCAAGCATACCGATATAGTATCGTGCGTGATGGGGAGGAATGAAAATGGAAGATTGGAACTGGCAGGAAGCAGGGGAACCTCAAGTGCCTGTTGAGTCGGTAAAAAAGGAGCGCAAGCGTAACTTCTTTGATATGCTTTTGGACCAGACGATATATTTTGTCGTGGTGCTTATAGCCCTTTTCGGCTTCAAGTTTTTCGGCGGAGACGCCTATGCCTCCTTTAAGGACGACCTGACCCGCAAACTGAACCAGACCACCTCAACCGATACAGTTCTCGACGAGGTCGAAAAGCAGAAAAAGGAAGATGAGACCAATCCTCAACCGTCAAAGGAAACAGCTGCCTATGTAGACTACGAGAATGTGGACGCATACGCCGAATACTCCGAAGAATCGGCTGAAGCCTGCGTCTTTGACCTTGCCGAGATAAGAACTTTGTCAAGCAATAAGCTTGCCGTCAACGAGATGTGTATGCCGATCGGGTCTACAAATGTTACCTCTGAGTTTGGCTACCGCACCAACCCCGTAACTGGCAACTATGCGATGCATTCGGGCATTGACATCGGCGCAAACACGGGGGATAAGATATATGCTGCCCTAGGCGGTACCGTAGTCAAAGCCAAGGAAAGCTACGACTACGGCAAGTTCGTAACCATAGACCACGGTGACGGACTTGTCACCATCTACGCCCATTGTTCAAAGCTTCTCGTAGAGGTGGGCGACAGGGTGGAAAAGGGGCAGGCCATCGCCCTTGCAGGCAGTACAGGCTGGTCGACGGGCCCCCATCTCCATTTTGAGATAAGGGTCAACGGAATACGCATCGACCCGCAGTATTACCTCGCCAAGCTTTATACAGCGTGAATTTTCGATTGGGACGTTTGAAGGTTGAAATTGACTATTTCGGCACCTTGATAATCTCCCTGATGCTTGCCGTTGACCGAATGGGAGTAATGTTGCCTGCTCTTGCCGCCTGCTGCGTTCATGAGGTTGGACATATTATAGCCATTCTTCTTACCAAGGGGAAAATTTCTGCCCTGCGCTTATGCCCCTGGGGGATACAGATAGTCAGCCCGTCCTTGACAGAGGAGAGGGCGAGTCTTGCCGTCGCCGTTTCAGGACCTGCGGTGAATATATTGCTTTGGGCCGCACTTCGAAAGGCAGCCCCTGCCTTTGCATCGATCCAGCTTGTCTGCGGCGCCTTTAACCTTTTGCCTTGCAACGGACTTGACGGCGGTGATGCCTTGCGCGGATTGCTGTCGCACATTTTGAGTGAGAGGTCAACCAACAGGGCGATGTTCGCCATCTCCTATGCGATCGGAACAGCCTGCGCTGTGCTTGGTGGGTTCTTGCTTGTAAGGATGCAAAACCCGTCTCTGCTGGTCGCAGGAATATACCTTTTGAGCATACAGTTGATACAAAAAATCAGGAGCAGGGAAACCTGCTCCTGATTTTTTG
>JAZTZA010000211.1:0-6120 GCA_045637185.1 Acutalibacteraceae bacterium | reverse complement strand
CCATCGACGTCTATAAGCTGAAGGCCAACATCGTTTCCTCCGCCCACGTTTATGACAGATGCGCGGTCGCTATCGCAGGCTCTGACCATCCCCAGCTTCGCATAGCGGCGGCTCAGGCGGCCGACGAAATGCTCGGCATTGAGAATGTCGACGCATCCTTCGTCGCCTTCTGCGAGGGCAACGTCATCAACATTTCCGCACGCTCGCTCGGCAAGGTCAACGTCCAGCTTATTATGGAACAACTCGGAGGCGGCGGACATCTTACGATGGCGGCGGCTCAGCTGACCGATATCGGCATCGAGGAGGCGCTTGCCTGTCTGGCCGATGCCATAAAGGAATATCATAAAAACAACGAAAAATAATCATCGAGAAACGAGGTAATATATTATGAAACTCATCCTGACCGCTGACGTCAAGGGTAAGGGTAAAAAGGGAGAGATGGTAAACGTATCCGACGGATACGCACGCAACTTCCTCTTGCCGAAGGGCCTTGCCATTGAGGCCGATGCACAGGCACTTACCGAGCTTCGCAACCGCGAGGAGTCGAAAGCACATCATATCGCCGAGGAGAAGGCGGCCGCACAGGCGGCGGCTGACAAGCTCAAGGGCGGCCGTGTTACCCTGAAGGTCAAATCGGGAGCCAGCGGCAAGATATTCGGCTCGGTAACCTCCAAGGAGGTCTGCGACGCGATAAACGCGGCCTACAAGCTTGATATCGACCGCAGAAAGCTGGTTATGAAGGATATAAAATCGATTGGTGAATACACCGTAACCGTAAAGCTGTACACAGGCATCGCCGCCGAAATGACGGTGGCTGTTGAACAGGAATAAAAATTAACCGAAAGGAAAAGAAAAATGGCGGATACAATACCGTATGAATCTTTAAGCGGCGGCATCGTGCCCTTCAACGCTGAGGCTGAGCAATCGGTCCTCGGTGCGATCTTGATCGACCCCGATGCCATCAATGCCGTAAACGCGATCATCAAGAGTTCCGAGTATTTCTATATTCCTCAGCATAAAGAGATCTACCGCGTCCTGTCGGATATGAGCCTGACCAACGACCGCATCGATGTGGTCACGGTGCTGGATACCCTGAAAAAGAGGGGAGTATACGACGACGCAGGGGGCAAGACCTATCTGATGCAGTTGGTCGAAATGGTGCCCAGTGCCGCCAACGTTGCCGCCTATGCAGCTATCGTACGCGACAAATATTTTGCAAGGAGTCTGCTCTCTGCCGCCCGTACCATCGCTAAAGAGGTCGAGGAGGAAGAGTCGGACGTAAACAACCTCATCAACCTTGCCGAACAGCGCATCTACGATATAAGACAGGGACGCGACGTCAGCGGACTGACCCATATCCGCGAGGTTCTCCACGGCGAGACCATCTATCGCCTTGAAAAGCTCAACGACCCCGAACTGCGACAGGACTACATCGGTATCCCGACGGGAATAAACCGCCTTGACCGAATGATAACCGGACTTAACAAGTCCGACCTTATCATCCTCGGTGCCCGTCCCGGTATGGGTAAGACCAGCTTTGCGCTTAACATCGCGCGTCACGTTGCCATTAAGGAGAAAAAGCGTGTCTGCTTCTTCTCTCTGGAGATGAGCCGCGACCAGTTGGCACAGCGCTTGCTGTCCTCCGAGGCCTGTATCAAGAGCGAGCAGCTTCGTACAGGTAAGCTGGTCAATGACGAATGGACCCGTCTTATTCAGGCGACCGAGGTGCTTTCAAAGGCCGAGCTTTACGTTGACGAAAGTACGGGAGTCACCGTTCAGGATATGGAATCGAAGATCCGCCGCCTTGGCAACGTCGACCTCGTAATGATCGACTACCTCGGCCTTATGGAATTGCCCAAGGACTCCGCGTCAAAGGGCGAAAACCGCGTCCAAGAGGTTACCAAGATCACCCGCGGACTCAAGCTTATGGCCAAAAAACTGAATATTCCGGTGCTTTGCTGTTCACAGTTGCGCCGTGCGGCCGCCGCCGATAAGGACTCCAACCGACCCTCGCTTTCGAGCCTGAGAGACTCGGGTTCTATCGAGCAGGATGCCGATATCGTGCTTTTCCTGCACCGCGAGGATTACTATAAGAACGCCAACCCTGAGATGCAGACCGACGAGCACGGTGCCACCTGCATCGTAGCCAAGAACCGCCACGGTGAGACCGGCGACGTCGAACTCTACTGGGATGGCCAGTTTACACGCTTTACATCGGTGGAAAAGGATGACCGATAAGATCATTGCCGCCATCAAGCGTCACTCTATGCTCCAAAGGAATGACCGCGTGGCAGTTGCTCTTTCGGGCGGATGCGACTCGGTCGCCCTGCTGTACGCTCTGCTTGAAGTTAAAGACGAGCTTGGTGTTACAATATCCGCCGCCCACGTTAATCACCATATCCGAGGTGACGAGGCGGACAGGGACGCACGGTTCGTTGCTGAAACGTGCCGGACCCTCGGCGTTGAACTTTTTCGTTTCGATGTCGACGTACCCTCGGAATCGGCAAAAACGGGGGAGAGCGTGGAGCTTTGTGCCCGACGGCTTCGTTATGAAGCGCTGGATACCCTTGTAGCAGAGGGCTTCAAGGTGGCAACGGCACATACTATGTCCGATAACGCCGAAACGGTGCTTTTCAACCTTTCGCGCGGAAGCTCGGTCAGGGGTCTTTGCGGCATTCCCTATGTCCGCGGCGGATATATCCGCCCCTTGCTTCTTTGTATCCGCGCCGACACCGAAAACTACTGCGCCGAGCGCAAGGTCTGCTTTGTCAACGACAGCACCAACGACTGCGACGATTATACCCGTAACTATCTGCGTCACAGGGTGCTCGCACCGCTAAAAGCGACCTTTCCCTCCTGCGAGGAGGCTATCTCGCGTATGAGCGGCCAGCTTTCAGAGATCGATCTGATGCTCGAGAGGATGGCAAGCGAGCTTATCGCTTCGAGCGCCGTTGAGAGCGGCTGGCGGCGTGATATTTTGCTCAGCGCCGATAGACCGGTGCTTTCGCGTGCGGTTCATCGCCTTGCGACAGAGGCGACGGGGATTGCGCCCGACGGTTTTCACGCCGACAGCCTCTGCGATTTGGTTGAAGAGGGCGGAAGGCTTCAGCTTTCGGGCGGATTTTTCGCCGTCTGCGACCATACCCTGCGATTTATTGAAGGACAGGCCGAGTTTCAAGCCTATTGTCTGCCTTTGTGCGAGGGCAAGGTTGAGACCCCGTTAATGTCATTGGATATAAGCATAATTGCCGAAGAAAATAAACAAATTGTTCATAATTCTGTTACGCTTTGCGAAATAGATAATGATAAAATAGTGGGCAAAGCGGTGTTAAGATGTCGAAAAGAGGGGGATGTTTTTCGCCCTGCCAAACGACATTCTAAACCGCTGAGAAAATGGATGAACGATTGCCGTATACCCGCTGAGCAACGCAACCTGTGGCCTGTTGTGGCCGATGACGAGGGTATCGTTTGCGTTGTCGGTATCGGTGTCGATTCTCGAGTTCAGCCCGACGAGAAAACAAAAAATAAAATGATTATAAAGCGGAGGGGAAAATAATGTTAAGAGATGACGTGAAAGAAATCCTGATATCTGAGGAACAATTAAAAGAGATGGTCGCGCGCCTTGGACGTGAGATCACCGAGGAGTACAAGGATAAGAACCTGCTTATGATCGGCATACTCAAGGGTTGCGTCGTGTTTATGAGTGACCTTATGCGTGCCGTTGACCTCAAGTGCCGCATCGACTTTATGGCGGTGTCCTCCTATGGCTCGGGCACCCAGTCGTCAGGCAACGTCAGGATCGTAAAAGACCTTGACATCAACCTCGAGGGATATGACGTTTTGCTCATCGAGGATATTCTCGACTCGGGCAACACCCTTAGCTACGTTCGTTCTCTGCTTGCTACAAGGGGAGCCAAGAGCGTCAAGATATGCACCTTGCTTGATAAGCCTGCGCGCCGTACCGCAGATATCTCGGCCGATTTTGTCGGTGCCGAGATCGAGGATAAATTCGTCGTTGGATACGGCCTTGATTTTGATGAAAAGTATCGCAATTTACAGTTTGTGGGTGTTCCGCACCCCTATGTTTACAGCGGTAAATGACAGGAGTGATCGTTTTTGAGTAACAATTGGAAGAGGGCGCTGATACTCATCGTCTTGCCTGTGGTGTTGATGGTTGGATTGTGGTTTGGAACTGCATCCGTCCGTACCGCCGACAAGGTCAAATATTCGCAGATAGTCGAATATTTCTACAAGGATGAGATCAAGAGCTTCGAATTGGATTGGGGCAGCGGAGTCCTGAAATATACCTTGCGCAAGGATGACAAGAACTATACCTATACCTCTCCGAGTGCAGAGGTCCTGTGGCGCGATATCCACGGATATGTAACCGAGCACAGTCTCGGAGAAGGGGTAGAAGATAAGAACAAGCTTGACTACGACTACAAATACAGCCGTACAAGCAACTGGGTAATGGACCTTTTACCGATAGTGTTGACGGTCGGTTCGGTGATAATCCTCTATATCTTTATCTCGCGCCGGATGGGCAAGATGATGGGGGACGATCGTATGTCCTCCTTCGGCAAGATCAAGACCAAGAAGCCGGTTGCCGACAAGCGCAAGACGACCTTTGCCGACGTGGCAGGTGCCGACGAGGAAAAGGAAGAGCTTGTCGAGATAGTCGAGTTCCTCAAGAGCCCCAAGAAGTTCAACGATATGGGTGCCCGTATTCCCAAGGGCGTGCTTTTGGTAGGCCCTCCCGGAACGGGTAAGACCCTCTTGGCACGCGCCGTTGCAGGCGAGGCAGGAGTGCCCTTCTTCTCCATCTCAGGCTCTGATTTCGTTGAAATGTACGTCGGTGTCGGCGCATCCCGTGTTCCCGACCTCTTTGAGCAGGGCAAGAACCAGTCGCCGGCTATCATCTTCATCGACGAGAGCGACGCGGTCGGCCGTCAGCGCGGCGCAGGTCTCGGCGGCGGTCACGACGAGAGGGAGCAGACCCTTAACCAGCTGCTCGTTGAGATGGACGGCTTCGGCGCAAACGAGGGTGTTATCATCATCGCCGCCACCAACCGCCCCGACATTCTGGATAAGGCGTTGCTTCGTCCCGGCCGTTTCGATAGACAGATAACGGTCAATTATCCCGACGTCAAGGGCCGCGAGGAGATACTCAAGGTCCACGCACGCGGCAAGCCGCTTGCTCCCGACGTCGACCTCAAGACCATCGCTCGCTCCACCTCGGGCTTTACCGGTGCCGACCTCGAAAACCTGCTCAACGAAGCCGCCCTTCTCGCTACCCGACAGGGTCGCAGGGCCATCGTCGAGGAGAACATCGAGGAGGCCACCATCAAGGTCATCGCAGGCTCGGAGAAAAAGAGCTGGGTCATCAAGGATAAGGAAAAGCTTAACACCGCCTACCACGAGGCAGGTCACGCCATCACAGGCTACTACCTGCCGACTCAGGACGACATTCACCAGATCACCATCATTCCTCGCGGCAGGGCATTGGGTATGACCATCTCCTTGCCGAGCGAGGATAAGCACTCAATGTATATGAGCGAGATGAAGGAAGAACTGGTTATGCTGCTCGGCGGCCGTATCGCCGAATCCATCATCTTTGGCGACATCACAACAGGCGCCTCCAACGATATCGAGCGTGCGACCGGTATTGCTCGCGATATGGTGGTCAAGTACGGTATGAGCAGTGAGCTTGGCCCCGTGCTTTACGCCAACCAGAACGACGAGGTCTTCCTCGGCCGCGATTACGGTCACGTCAACAACTGCTCGCAGGAGATCGCCGCTAAGATCGACCGCGAGATACGTGCCCTTATCGACGGCGCCTACGAGCACGGAACCAAGATACTGACCGAGCACATCGACAAGCTTCACGCTGTTGCAAAGTACCTCTTCGAGAATGAGAAGATGGACGCCGCGCAGTTTGTCGCTTTGATGGAAGATAAAGA
Organism: Acutalibacteraceae bacterium; assembly: GCA_045637185.1. Taxonomy (GTDB): domain Bacteria; phylum Bacillota; class Clostridia; order Oscillospirales; family Acutalibacteraceae; genus RGIG2206. Next base: position 160 of record JAZTZA010000211.1, on the reverse strand, counting down.
GCCCTCTGCCGAGTCGCAGGACAAAGCGGATGCTGAATAAAAAATAAAAAGGAGAAATTGATATGCAGATCAACAAAAATATGCTTATTGGAGAAATTCTGGAGCTTGACGTAGAGACCGCACCCTTCTTCTTCGAGATGGGTATGCACTGCCTTGGTTG
>JAZTZA010000210.1:0-4287 GCA_045637185.1 Acutalibacteraceae bacterium | reverse complement strand
TGACCGCTTGGTCATAGTCGGAGTCGGAGTTGGCGAGCACGTGTAATCTCAGCACCTTGGTGCGCACCGACTGACAGCGCGCCTCGAAGCCCGTCATTGTGATAAGTAGAGTGGATACAAGCGCAAGCGCCATTGAAATATGGATCTTTTTCATAAATTAAGACCGTCCTTTCCTAAACGGAGTATTGGACGGTCTTTTCCATCTTATTCAAAAATTATGCCTCGGTCGGTGGGACTGCAGATCACGCAATCGGTCAAGCCCTTGAGCCGTTCAAGGCAGGCCTCTGCCCCTTCGCGCTCAGCAAAGGTGCCGAACAGGGTGGGACCTGAGCCGCTCAGGGCAACGCTGACGGCGCCCGATGACATCATTTCGCGGCGGATAGTCGAAGGCAATTCCCCCTGCCACAGCGGGTCAAAGGCGTTATAAAAGCCCTTTGCCGCGCGGATAAGGTCGCCCTTTTCCAAGGCAGAAAGCACCTCGTTTGTGTCGGGGTGGGGTCGGTCGCAAATGGCATCAAGCCGCGCGAACATCTTGCCCGTTGAGTCCTTTTGCCCTGCTTGAGCGAGGACGAACCAGCATTTCGGCAAGGGCGAGATGGGCTGAATTTTTTCTCCGACACCGCTGACGAAAGCGGTGCCGCCGGTCATCGCAAAGGGCACGTCGGCGCCGAGAGAAAGCGCAATTTCGGCAAGGGAGTCGGCATCAACGCCGCCGACCATTTTGTCGAGTACGGTCAGCACCGCCGCCGCATCCGCGCTACCCCCTGCGAGTCCTCCGCAGACGGTGATATTCTTCTCGATCGCGATGTCGACGCCCTGAGTCGCGCCTGCCGAAGCGAGATAACGCTCGGCGGCAAGGTAGGCGAGATTATCCTCACCCGATAGATCGCCGCAGGTGACGGTGATGCTACCCTTGTCGTTGAGTTCAACGGTAACCTCGTCACACAGGTCGACCGACTGCATTATCATCGTCATATCGTGATAGCCCTGGGCGCGCTTTTGACCGACGTCGAGGGTCAGGTTAAGTTTGGCGCAGGCGCGCACTTTCAGGCGGTTCATCCGCGCAGTTCCTTCATAAAGGCATCGATGCGCTCGATGGCCTCCTTGATATGCGCGACAGAGTAGCAATATGAGGCGCGCACGAAGCCCTCTCCACCTGCACCGAAGGCGGTGCCGGGGATGATGGCAACACGCTGAGAATAGAGCAGTTTTTCGCAGAAGTCACTCGAGGTCAGGCCGCTGCTTTTAATACAGGGGAAGGCGTAAAATGCGCCCTTTGGCTCGAAGCAGTCAAGGCCGATCTTGCGAAAGCCGTCGACCATAATGCGACGGCGCGCATCATACTGCGCAACCATTTTGGATATATCCGCACCGCCGTTTTGCAAAGCCTCAATAGCGGCATACTGAGCGGTTGTGGGTGCGCTCATAATGGCAAACTGATGTATCTTGGTCATTTGAGAAAGCACCGCGGCAGGTCCGCAGGCATATCCCAAACGCCAGCCTGTCATTGAATATGTTTTGGAAAATCCGTTGATGACCACCGTTCTCTCAGACATACCCTCGATGGCGGCAATCGAAACGTGCTCTAATCCGTAGGTCAGCTCGGCATATATCTCATCCGAAAGGACGAAGATATCCTTTTCGGCGATGACCTCGGCAATCTCCTCAAGATCCTTGCGCTCCATTACCGCGCCCGTCGGGTTGCAGGGATAGGGCAATATCAGCAGCTTGGTGCGGTCGGTGATGGCGTTGCGCAGTTCATCTGCAGTAAGACGGAATTCGTTCTCCGCCTTGGTTTCGATGACGACGGGGACTCCCCCTGCCATTCGGGTTATCGGCTCGTAGCAGACGAAGCTCGGTTGCGGAATGATGACCTCATCTGAGGGACGCACGAGCGCCCTTACCGCAAGGTCGATAGCCTCGCTTCCGCCGACCGACACGAGAACCTCGGTCAGCGGGTCGTAGGTAAGCTCAAACTTATCCTTCATATAACGGGCGATCTCGCATCTTAGTTCCTTGAGGCCACGATTGGCGGTGTAGCGCGTTTTGCGGTCCTCGATGGACTTGATGCCCGCCTGACGGATGTGCCACGGGGTAGCAAAATCAGGCTCGCCCACACCGAGAGAGATGACATCGTCCATACTCTCGGCAATGTCGAAGAACTTTCGGATCCCCGAGGGTTGCAGGGCAACGACGTCGGGGTTCAGAAAGCGGGAATAGTCGATCACAGCGAAATTCTCCCCCTGTCATCCGTGCTGTCGCACATCGTAACGCCCATTTCCTTATACCTGCGCAGGACGAAGTGGGTGGCGGTAGAGGTGACCTCGTTGATGGTAGCAAGATGCTTGGCGACGAACATCGCAACCTTCTGGAAGCTCTGTCCCGTAACGGTGACGCACAGGTCGTAGCCGCCCGACATCAAATAGACCGACTCAACGTGCTCAAACTGCGAGATACGCTCGGCGATCTCCTCAAAGCCTGCATCGGCCTGCGGAACGATCTTCAGCTCGATTATTGCGGTGACGTGGACATCGTCCACGCTCGCCCAGTCTATAAGGGTCTTGTAGCCGCGGATGATTCCGATCCTCTCCAATTCGGCGATCTGCGAGCGCACCTGCTCAACAGGCTCGCCCAGCATTGTCGCAAGCTCCTCGGCGGTATAGCGCGCGTCCTCATTCAAAAGAGATAACAGTTTTTCGTTCATTACAGTTCAAGCTCCCTTCTTACACTAAATAGTACAAACACAAATTAAACAACCGATAACAAACAGTATCGGGTTTATTACCCTCATCACATTGACCCACCTGACCCTTATGCCGTTTTCGGCAAGCATCATCGCGGTCCTGACAAAATACAGGTAGACCACCACGAACACCACCAGCGCAGGCGCGGCACCTATGCCGAAGCTTATTGAAGTTACGGCCTGAAGCACCATCAGCAGATAGACGAGGACTATCATAGCTACCTGCACCGAGGCCATAAAGACCATAGCGGTGCGCTGACTCTTGCTCATGGTAAATTCGCGGGTGCGTTCCTCGTCGCTTGCACGCATTACGGGTGAGTCGTTCATAGTTTATTCCCCTATCCGTTTTGGATATTCAGCAAATAATCGGTCGGTTATTTAACGCATTATAGCACAATTATATAAAAAATACAATATTTAATAGAAAAGTGTTTTCTTTTGATTTAAGATGTGTTAAAATCTTAACATCATAACATTTTGCGGAGGCGAAGTTTTAATGAAGGCTGTTTTAACTGTTATCGGTAAAGACACGGTTGGTATCCTTGCAAAGATCGCCGACCTTTGCGCCGACAAAAACGTCAACATCGACGACGTGACCCAGACGGTTATGCAGGATTATTTCTGTATGATTATGATGTGCGACATCAGCAAGATGTCGGTCGATTTTGCTCAGTTTGTCGAAGAGGCGAACAAGATCGGTGCGGCTAACGCGCTGGACGTTCACGTTATGCACGAGGACGTTTTCAACTCGATGCACCGCATTTAGAGGTGTAATATGATTAACACGAATGATATTCTTGAAACGATAGGCATGATACAAAACGAGCATCTGGATATTCGCACCGTTACGATGGGAATCTCCCTGCTCGACTGTATCGACAGCGACATTGACCGCGCCTGTCAGAAGGTATATGACAAGATCGTTACATACGCAAGCCGACTTGTCCCCGTCTGCAACGAGATCGAGACACAGTTCGGTATTCCCATCATCAACAAGCGCATCTCGGTCACCCCTATCGCGATGCTCGCATCCGCTTGCCGCGACAGCAGTCCCGTTAAGTTCGCCCTGACTCTTGAAAAGGCGGCTCAGGCGGTCGGTGTCAACTTCATCGGCGGCTACAGCGCCCTTGTGCAGAAGGGATTTGCCCACGGCGATCGCGAGCTTATCGCCAGCATCCCCGAGGCGCTGAGCGTTACCGACCACGTTTGTGCGTCGGTCAACATCGGCTCGACCAAGGCGGGCATCAATATGGATGCGGTTGCCCTTATGGGCAAGGTAGTACGCGAGTGCGCCGAAAAGACTGCCGACCGTGACTGCATCGGCGCGGCAAAGTTGGTCGTTTTCTGCAACGCGCCCGAGGATAATCCCTTTATGGCAGGTGCCTTCCACGGCGTCGGCGAAGCTGAGTGCGTCATCAATGTCGGCGTTTCGGGCCCCGGTGTCGTGCGTGCCGCCCTTGCAAAACTGGGCAAGCAGGCGAGCATTTCGGAGGTTGCCGAGCTTATCAAGCGCACTGCATTCAAGATCACCCGTATGGGTCAGC
>JAZTZA010000209.1:0-3767 GCA_045637185.1 Acutalibacteraceae bacterium | reverse complement strand
GCGGCTCAAAGCCGAACGGTCGCCCTGATTGATGCATCCGAGTGACATTACAAGTCCGATGATAGCAGGCGGCAGATCGAAAATTGCAAAGGTGAGAGCAGTTGTAAAACCTACGGTGCCGTCAAGTGCCGTAAACGCAATGACGTAGAGAACGCTTACAATAGACGCTATGAAGGCCTCGATGGACAGAGCCATACCTACGATCTTCTTTGCCAGACTGGGCTTTTTGACCGGTTCGGGCATCGGGTAATACTGAACCTGCTGTACAGCTTCAGGCTGAATGTATGTAACCTGCTCCACAGGCGCCTCACAAACGGGCTTTTCCTCAACGAGCTGAGTTCCGCACTGCGGACAGAAGTTAGCAACCTCATCGGTCGAATAGTTGCAATTGGTACATTTATACATACAAAAAACCTCCTTGTAGTTTATATATAGATTATATATTATATTAAGCAAGTTTTCAAGTGCATTTTAGGGCGCCTGCGGTAAGGGCTAAGAGACCTTACCGCCGTTGAGTTTGTTATAACGATGCATTGACCAAATCCAAAAATGCTTTTGCCGCAAAGGAAAGCGGTGCATTTTTCAGATATGCACATCCAATGCTTCTTTTGGGAAGCGGAGGGTCAAGCTGTATTTTTTGGATGATACCTTTTTCCACTTCTTCTTTAGAGAACTGCTCGACCACACACGATACACCAAGATGAATGGAAGCAAAGCGAATCAGCAGATCGTGTACCGCTACTTCGATTTGTGGATTTAAGGATATATTCTTTGCTCTGAAGTTCTTTTCAAGGAACTGCCGCGAAGAAGCGTTTTTTTCAATAAGGATCAAGGGCAACTGAGCGATCTCTTCCCACGAATACGATGCTTTTTTATCGAAATCCGGCCCGCAGACGAAAAGGTCGTTAATTTCAATGCAAGGCTCAAAAGCAAGCTCCTCGTCTTCCATCGGCATATTGACAAACGCAAGGTCGGCTTTTCCTTCTTTTACAAGGTCGAGCATTTGAGAAGAATAAGAGTTGGCCATTTCAATTCTTATCTGTGGATAGGTGGCGTGAAATTCCTCAAGATATTTCAGAAGGAAGTGGGTCGTTATCGTATCGCCGGCGGCAATTCTGAGCTCGCCTGATTCAAGATGCCGAAGCCGTTCCAACTGACTTTCGCCTTGTTCAATCGAGTTGATTGCATTTTCAACCTTCGAAAAAAGAAATTCCCCTTCATTTGTGAGGGTTATTCCTCTTCTTGTTCTGACAAATAGTTGAACGTTAAGGTCGTCTTCCAACTGATGAATACATTGGGAAATAGCTGACTGAGAAACATATAAGTGCTGTGCGGCTGTCGAAAACGATTGGAATCGTGCCGTTTCATAAAAAACACGGTAATAGTCAAGTTTTGTTTTCATATAAGTCCACCTTATTACTGTTGTAAGAATTATCTATTTTACTTATAACTACACTTGTATTATAATGACATCAAACGAATTAGTCAACAGTTGGAGGAAAAATTATGAGTAGAGTTTACGGAACAGTTTCAATGGGACTGCGTGCTCCGATCATCCGTCAGGGAGATGACCTTGTCGAAATCGTAGCCGGTTCTGTTGTTGAAGCGATGAATGTAGAAGGCCTTGTTCCGAGAGATCGGGACGTAGTCTGTATGACCGAAGCCATTGTGGCACGTGCACAGGGAAACTATGCGAGCGTCGATAATATTGCAACCGATGTGCGCAATAAGTTCGGCGGCGAAACCGTCGGCGTTATTTTCCCGATTTTGAGCCGCACCCGTTTTGCAATTTGTCTGCGCGGTATTGCTAAAGGTTGTAAAAAAGTTGTGCTGATGCTGAGCTATCCGTCTGATGAAGTGGGAAATCATCTTGTGGATCTGGATATGTTGGATGAAAAGGGCATCAATCCTTATACAGACGTTTTGTCCGAATCGCAGTGGCGTGAGTTGTTCGGTGCTCCGAAGCATACCTTTACGGGCGTCGATTACGTAGAATATTATTCTAATCTGATTCGTGAGGCCGGCGCAGAAGCAGAAGTTATTTTCGCCAATGACTGCCGCGCTATTCTTAAATACACAAAGAATGTGCTCAACTGCGACATTCATACCCGTGTCCGCACCAGACGTCTCTTGAGAGCCGCCGGTGCTGAGAAGGTATACGGTCTGGATGAGATCTTGACCGAATCTGTTGACGGTAGCGGTTGGAATGCTCGCTATGGTTTGCTTGGTTCTAATAAATCAACCGAGGATACGGTAAAACTGTTCCCGAGAGAAGAATGTCAGCAGATGGTGGAGGATATACAGGCTAAACTGCTTGAGATCACAGGAAAGCATATTGAAGTTATGGTGTACGGTGACGGCGCATTCAAGGATCCCGTCGGTAAGATCTGGGAGCTGGCTGACCCCGTTGTATCGCCTGCATATACGCCCGGTCTCGAGGGCACGCCCAACGAATTGAAACTGAAATATCTTGCGGATAACGATTTTTCGAGTCTTTCCGGAAAAGAATTGCAAGAAGCAATTAAAACGAAAATTATGCAAAAGGACGGTTCCTCTCTTGTTGGAAATATGGCTTCTCAGGGAACTACACCGCGCCGTCTGACCGATCTGATCGGTTCGCTCTGCGATCTGACCTCCGGCTCCGGTGACAAGGGTACGCCGATCGTATATATTCAGGGTTATTTTGACAACTACACCAACGAGTAAGCAGAAGACGGTGTGGAGAAGAGGCGTCGCGCCCTAGCCTGTTTGAAGGGTAGAATTTGAATAAAGATAAAGAAAGAGGTATTAAAAATGGAAAATCTGAAGCTGTTATATACAGGAAAAACAAAGAACGTTTATGAGCTTCCCAACGGCAATTGTCTGTTGCTCTTTAAGGATGACTGCACCGGTAAGGACGGCGTTTTTGATCCCGGCGAGAATACCGTCGCTCTCACCATTGAAGGTGTTGGTGACGTAAACCTTCGTATGTCCATTTATTTCTTTGAAAAAATCAATGCTGCCGGCATTCGCACCCATTACGTTAGTGCAAATCTTGACGATACCACAATGGAGGTCCTTCCTGCAAAGGTGTTTGGTAAGGGCTTAGAGGTTATTTGCCGTTACAAAGCGGTCGGCTCTTTCTTCCGCCGTTATTCCGATTATTGTACCGAAGGTCAGGATCTTCCTGCTTATGTGGAAACCACCTTCAAAAATGATGCCAAGGGAGATCCCCTTGTTACCAAAGATGGCTTGGTTGACCTCGGCGTAATGACAGCAGAGCAGTATGACTCGCTTAAGGCTCAGACACAGGCTATTACCAAGATCGTCGCAGATGATTTGAAAGCCAAGGGTCTCGACCTTTACGATATCAAGTTTGAGTTCGGATATGATCCACAGGGCAACGTAATGCTGATTGACGAAATCGCATCCGGAAATATGCGCGTTTACAAGGAAGGCGAATACATTGATCCTATGACCCTGAACAAGCTGTTCTTTGCATAATATCGCATCTGAACCTCTGATTTTACACCTGTTCATAGGAGAGAAAAGCAACACACCGCCACGGATTGCAAAGTCCGTGGCGGTTATTTGTTATATACTCAAATCGAGTTGCAGCAATCAAAGAAAAAGGAATTTGCAGGCCGCATTTGATTATGTGGTCGCATAAAAACGCAATCTTCTTAAAGTGGTGTTAAAGTACTTAAAATAGCATAAAAAATGACCGAAAGTGGAGGAAGAATCTCTAAATTCGGTCAAAATTTTGGTGCGAGTGTTCATAACCAACC
>JAZTZA010000208.1:0-2551 GCA_045637185.1 Acutalibacteraceae bacterium | reverse complement strand
TTACATAAATATGTTCATATGGCGCGACGATGCCATCGGCAACCGAATGGCGCAGGCGGTTCTTACTGCGGCCGACAACGGTGCGAAGGTGTACATTTCGGTCGACCGCTACGGCGTTGTTTTGGAGAAGGCAGAGGAGTGCAAGCGCACCTTTTTCCACAAAAGCACGACCCTCGCCGAGCGGATAAAGATACGCTCGCTCGAGCTGCTCTACCCCATGAAAAACGCGCCAAAAAGGGCAAAAGACCGCGAGACCGAGCTTTACAAAAGGGTCACGTCCCACCCCAACATCACCGTCAGCCGCGACATTTTCAAAGCCGACCACTCCAAATACTACATCATTGACGACGAGATACTGTTTATCGGCGGCATCAACATCGAGGACAAGGAAAACGGCGCTGATATGCAGGGCCGCGAGTACGGCGACTATATGGCCAAGCTGGTCGGCAGGGAATACGCCGACTCCTTCCGTACCAAGATGAACGGCGGCCCCGACAGCTCGCAGGACTACGCTTTCTGCGCCAATTCAAAGAAAAACCGCCGCTTCGAAATGGAGTCACGCTACCTTGAAATGATCGACTCAGCAAGGGAGCACCTGCACATCACGATGGCATATTTCACGCCCCTGAAGCCATTTATCGATGCGCTTGTCAGGGCGCACGAGAGGGGCGTACGAGTCACATTTATCCTGCCGGAGCGTGCAAATTATCAGGCGGACAGCAACCTCAAGACCGCCTGCAAACTGCTCAAGGCGACCGACGGAGGCATCGAGATCTATCTTTCGCCGAGGATGCTCCACACCAAGCTGATGATGAACGACGACCTAATTTCCTTTGGGTCGACCAACATTACCAAAAAGGCCTTTCGCCAGCTTGACGAGCTGAACTTGTCGGTTAAGAAGGTCGACTCCGACCTTCGCGATACCCTTGTAAACAGCGTCGAGTCGGATATGCGCGGCGCAAGGCGCGTCTACCGCCACGGCGAGATAAAATATAACCGCCTTCTTGCTTTTTTAGAAGGCTTTATAGTGTAAAAGCGCGACCGAAAGGCCGCGCTTTTCATATAATATCCTGTACAACGAGTTCTCTTATTATTGAAGCGGCAAAGGGGGCGAGTAGCAGACCCCATATGCCGAACACCCTGTACCCGATGAAGATGCATATCAGCACTATCAGGGGGCTGAGCTTTATCTGTGCGCCGATAATGTGCGGCTCGATGACGTTTCGCACGATGGTAACAACAGCGTAGAGCACCGCGAGCCCCACTCCGAACGGAATATTGCCCTGAATAAGCATCACCACCGCCCAAGGAATGAGGAATGCGCCCGTTCCCAAAATTGGCAGTATGTCTGCAAGAGCGATTATCAGGGCGAGCATCACCGCCCTTTTCACCCCCAGCAAGAGCAGGCCGACCGTCAGCTCCGCAAAGGTGATGCCGAGCAGTATGCCGTACCCACGCGCAAGCCGCCTGAGCTTTCCCATCACTACCTTACGCACGGTGATGAATTTTTCCACCGTCTGCGGCTTGAATATCTGCCTTGCGAAGCGGCCTAACTTGTGATAATCGGCTGACACGAAGTAGCTTGCGATAACCGTCACCGCGACGCTCAGCAGGCCCGACGGAATTCGCCCTGCGATGCCCGTCAGGAATGAGGTCAGCCCCTCGAGTGCCGACTGAATAATGGCGGTCGGCGCGTCGGCTATTTGAGCCGCGAGGGACTCGGGCAGATTTGCATTGAGGGCGCCGGCTGCGTTGCGAAAAAGTTTAGCGCACTCTTGAAGCAGGGGCAGCAGCTTCGGCAGGTGCTCAAGCCCTGCCTGAGCGGCTGAATAAAGCCCGTAGACCGCGCACCACAGCAGTCCCAAAAAGGCGAGCAGGGCGAGGGTGACGGTCAGGAATGAAGCGAGGCGACGGGGCATTTTTGTCCGCTCGCTCAGGCGGTCGATGGGCCTTTTTGTCAGCTCGGCAATCACCGCCGCGATTAGAAAGGGAAGGGCAAGCCCCAACAGATACCTGAGGGTCAGGTAAACTGCCGCCGCTATAAAAATGACGTAGACAGCCTTTATCAATCGGCCCTTTATTACCTCTGGTTGCATATTTTGCCCTGCCTTTCTGCAAAAAATCACATTATATTTGTATATTATTGTTTGCATATTATTCTTGATTACGCCGAAAGAGTGTGCTATAATTAACTGTAATTTTTTTACTTACGTGAAAAAACGGTTTTTTCACGATAGAAAAAGGAGTTGAGAGTTGTGGTAGATATCGCTATTATGGGCCACGGTGTCGTCGGCTCTGGCGTAGTTGAAGTGCTTCGTCACAACTGCGAAAGCATCACTAAGCGATCGGGCGAGACCATCAACATTAAGTATATTCTGGATCTGCGCGATTTCCCCGACAGTCCTCTTGTGGACTTCTTCATCAAGGACTTCGCCATCATCGAGCGTGACCCCGACGTAAAGATAGTTGTCGAATGTATGGGCGGACTCCGTCCTGCCTACGACTTTGTCAAGCGTTGCTTGCTCGCGGGAAAGAGCGTTGTCACCTCCAA
>JAZTZA010000207.1:0-2950 GCA_045637185.1 Acutalibacteraceae bacterium | reverse complement strand
CAGGGCATCGAGGCGCAGACCCTTGCTAACACCTACCTTGCGGTCGACCACAACCTTGAGCTTCTGCCCGTCATCAACAAGGTCGACCTGCCGAGCGCCGACCCCGACCGTGTCATCAAGGACATCGAGGATATCATCGGCATCCCTGCCGAGCACGCGCCTCGCGTTTCGGCCAAAACGGGTCTCAACATCGAGCAGGTGCTTGAGGGCATCATCACCGAGATCCCTGCCCCCACCGATGACCGCGACGGACCCCTTCAGGCCCTTATTTTCGACTCCTACTACGACCCCTACAAAGGTGTCATCGTATATTTCCGCGTCAAAAGCGGCGTAATTCGCCCCGGTATGCGCATTCGTATGATGGCGACGGGTGCCGAGTTTGACTTGGTCGAGGTCGGTCGCAAGAAGGCCATCTCGATGCAGCCCTGCGACGCCCTTTACGCCGGAGAGGTCGGCTATTTTGCCGCCTCCATCAAGAACGTTTCCGACGCGCGAGTGGGTGACACCGTCACCTCGGTCGAGCGACCTGCCGAGAGTGCTCTGCCCGGCTACCGAAGGGTAAATCCCGTCGTTTTCTGCGGAATCTATCCCGCCGACGGCGCCCAATACACCGACCTGCGCGAAGCACTTGAAAAGCTCGAGCTCAACGATGCGTCGCTACTCTTCGAGCCCGAGACCTCGGTGGCCCTCGGCTTCGGCTTCAGATGCGGCTTCCTCGGCCTGCTCCATATGGAGATAATTCAGGAGCGCCTTGAGCGCGAGTACAACCTCGACCTCATCACCACCGCGCCGAGCGTCGTCTACCGCCTGACAATGACGGGGGGCGAGGTCATCGAGATCGACAACCCCACCAACTACCCCGACCCGTCACAGATAGTGTCGGCTGAGGAGCCGGTCTGCGACGTGCACATCTATTCGCCCAGCGAATTTGTCGGTCAGATAATGGATCTGTGTCAGGAGCGGCGCGGCGTCTTTAAGGATATGCAGTACGTCGGCACCGAGCGAGTCGACATTCACTACATTATGCCCCTCAACGAGATAGTCTACGACTTCTTCGACGCACTCAAGTCGCGCACCCGCGGCTACGCGTCCTACGACTACGAGCTGAAGGGGTATGAGAAGTCCAACCTCGTCAAGCTCGACGTAATGCTCAACGGTGACATCGTCGACGCCCTCTCCTTCATCGTCCACGCCGACAACGCCTATCCGCGCGCTCGACGCATCGCCGAAAAGCTCAAGGAGCACATTCCGCGTCAGCTCTTCGAGGTGCCGGTTCAGGTTGCCGTCGGCGGCAAGATAATTGCACGCGAAACCGTCAAGGCGATGCGCAAGGACGTGCTTGCCAAGTGCTACGGCGGCGATATCACACGAAAGAAGAAGCTTCTTGAAAAGCAGAAGGAAGGCAAGAAGCGTATGCGTAAACTGGGTACCGTTGAGGTTCCGCAGGAAGCCTTTATGGCGGTCCTTAAGCTCGACGAATAGCCCTTTTGATAGGAGGAACAGTTATGAAAGACAATCTATCCCGTTTTCTTATGGAGCAGGGTATGCATCCCGACCTTATCGACCTTGATAGGTCGATGACCGAGTTTGCTCGCCAGATGGAGTGCGGCAATTCGGGCGAGGTCGAGAGCCTGCTGATGATACCCACCTACATCCGCATCGACGGAAAGGTGCCCACCGACAAGCCCATCATCGTTATGGACGCAGGCGGCACCAACTTCCGCGTTGCCACCGTCAACTTCGACAAGAGCGGCAAGCCCAAAATCGAGAATTTCTCCAAGCGCGCTATGCCCGGAACTCAGGGCGAGCTGAGCGCCGAGGAATTCTTTGACACCCTCGCCGGCATCATCGAGCCCTTCGACAAGGTCAGCGACACGGTGGGCTTTTGCTTCTCCTTCCCGACCGAGATACTGCCCAACTGCGACGGCAGGCTGATAAACTTCAACAAAGAGGTAAAGGTTCGCGATATGAGCGGCCGCGTCATCGGCGAGGGAATCAACGAGGCGCTTAAAGCGCGCGGATGCGGCGAGAAGCGTTTCGTCATCCTCAACGACACCGTCGCGACCATGCTCGGCGCCATCGCCGACTACCCCGACCGCGACTTCGACAGCTACATCGGCTTCATTCTCGGCACCGGCACCAACACCTGCTACATCGAGCAGTGCGACCGCATCACAAAGCTCCCCGACATAAACGAGGGCGCGATGGCGGTCAATATGGAGACGGGCGGCTTCGACGGCTTCGTGCGCGGCGAGATCGACCGCCGATTTGATGCCACCACCGCCAACTGCGGCGACCACGTCTTTGAGAAGATGATATCGGGCGCCTATCAGGGCAGTGTCATCTGTATGACCGCTCAGCAGGCGGCTCGCGACGGCCTTTTCACCGCCGACGGCGCCGAAAAACTGCTCGCCCTCGAGGACATCACTATGCCCCAGATCGACGCCTTCTGCGCCGACAAAAAGGGCGACAATGCCTTGGCTCAGCTTCTGACCAACGACACCGACCGCGACACCCTCTATGACATCATCGATGCCAGCTTCGAGCGCGCCGCAAAAACGGTTTGCGTCAACCTCGGCGCCATTCTCCTGCACAGCGGCAAGGGCAGAAGTGCCGACAAACCGGTCTGCGTTTCGGCTGAGGGCACCACCTTCTACAAATCGGTGCTTTTCCGTCCCAAGCTGGACAAATATGTAAAGGAATTCCTCAACGATAAGCACGGTCTCTACTGCGAATTCGTCAAGACCGAGGACTCCACTCTGGTCGGCAGTGCAGTCGCAGGACTTCTCAATCAATAACAGGGGTGTTTTTAATGGAAATTCGTGAAACAAGGGTCACCCCCGTTACCAAGCAGTATGACGTGCTGGTCTGCGGCGGAGGCTTCGCAGGGATATCTGCGGCACTTGCCGCGGCTCGCTTGGGTAAAAAGGTTGCCCTGCTTGAGCGCGAA
>JAZTZA010000206.1:0-2294 GCA_045637185.1 Acutalibacteraceae bacterium | reverse complement strand
GATGGCCTGCGACACCTCGAAAAAGTTGGCGATTCCCCAATGCTGTAAAAGCTCGGGAAGCAGCCTGCGCTCGACCGGCTGACCGACCGAACGCAGAAGGTATCCGACTAAAATCCTCACCTGCTGAGCGTTATTTATACCGCCGGGTTCAACGCCGGCTACTATTGCATCGTACTCCATAAAAAACTCCTTGAAAAAGTTATAAAAATAATTGTTGACAATTTAGGGTTGCCGTATTATAATACTGAATGTTGACCGTTTTTGCTGATATAGCTCAGTAGGTAGAGCGCATCCTTGGTAAGGATGAGGTCACCAGTTCGACTCTGGTTATCAGCTCCAAAAATCCCTTGGACGAAAGTCTGAGGGATTTTTACTTTTTCACCCTTCACTCTTCACTTACTCAAACGCCCTTAAGCCTCGGTTTAAGGGCGTTTTTGCGCCTGAAAATCGGCCAAAATCACACCAAATTTATTCCTCGTATATTAGTATACCATAAAATGTAAGAAAATCAAAACATTTTATTTGAAATACGGATGAAAATTTGCTATAATAGATTATTATTAGGGGGAATATGCCTATGTCACAGATAAAAGCGGTCCTTTTCGACCTTGACGGGACCTTGACCAACACACTCGATGACCTTGCGGCATCGACAAATTACGCGCTTTCTCAGCACGGATATCCGACACACGAAACGATAAAGTTTCGTTATTTCGTCGGTGACGGCGCCTTGAAGATGATTGAACGCGCTCTGCCTGAGGATGCTCGACAGCAGGAAAACCTGCTTCGCCTGCGCGAGACCTTTTTGGAGCATTACAGCATACATTCGCAGGACAAGACTGCCGCCTACGAGGGCGTAATTGAGCTTGTCGACGAACTGCGCGGAATGGGAATGAAGACGGCCGTCGTCACCAACAAGCCCGACGTAGCCGCTCAGCAGATAGTCGCCACCCTGTTGGGCGACCGTTTTGACGCGGTGCTCGGACAGCGTGACGGCATACCTACCAAGCCCGCACCCGATATGCCCCTTCATGTTATGTCCAAGCTTGGCGTCACCCCCGACGAGTGCCTCTTTGTCGGCGACTCGGGTGTCGATATTCTGACCGGTGCAGGATGCGGAGCCCATCCCGTCGGTGTCCTGTGGGGATTTCGCGATGAAAAGGAACTGCGCGAAAACGGAGCGCAGGATATTATTTCCCGCCCGAGCGAGCTGCTCGAGGTTATTGACCGCCTTAACGGATAACGGAGGAAAAGGTTTTGGCCAAATGTAATACATACGCCGTTGACGCGGCAGAACTTGAAAGGCAAAGAGAATATGCCCGCATTGTGCAACCCTTGCTTTTGGAACGCTTTGGCGGGACACCCTTGGCATTCGTGCATTCCTACGGATGTCAGCAGAACGTCAGCGACGGTGAGCGCATCAAGGGAATGCTCGCCGAAATGGGCTTCGGCTTTTGCGACAGCCCCGATAATGCCGACCTGATTTTGTTCAACACCTGCGCGGTGCGCGGACACGCTGAGGACCGCGTGTTTGGCAACGTTGGTGCCTTGAAGGCGAGGAAAAAGCAACATCCCTCCTGCATTATCGGACTGTGCGGATGTATGGTCCAGCAGGAGCATATTGCCGAGAAGATCCGCAAAAGCTATCCTTACGTCAATCTTCTTTTCGGCACCCACGCCATACATCAGCTGCCTGAGCTGATATGGCGGCTTGTCACCAAGAATAAGAGGGTGTTTGAACGCCCTGAAATTGACGGAGTAATCGCCGAGGACATCCCTGTGCGCCGCGACAGCGGCTTCAAGGGCTGGCTGCCGATAATGTACGGTTGCAACAACTTCTGCTCCTACTGCATCGTGCCCTACGTGCGCGGCAGGGAGCGTTCGCGCGAGCCCGAGAGGGTCATCGCCGAGGCCAAGGAAATGATTGCCGCAGGCTTCAAGGACATTACCCTCTTGGGTCAGAACGTCAACTCCTACGGCAAGGGTGCCGACCACGGAATCGACTTTGCAAAGCTGCTGAGGATGCTCAACGACTTGGAGGGTGACTTCCAGCTTCGCTTTATGACCTCTCACCCGAGGGACTGCACCCTCGACCTGCTTGATGCAATGCGCGACTGCGACAAGGTCTGCAAGCATCTGCACCTGCCCTTCCAGTCGGGCAACGATAGGGTGCTCAAGGAAATGAACCGCCACTACGACCGCGCGAGGTATCTTGAGCTTATTGCCGCCGCAAGAGAGCGGATGCCCGACATCAGCCTGACCAGCGACGTCATCGTCGGTTTCCCCGGCGAGAC
>JAZTZA010000205.1:0-5497 GCA_045637185.1 Acutalibacteraceae bacterium | reverse complement strand
AAGCCTTCAGCGCGGAGGAAAACACGCCCTGCCGACCGAGCAAACGGCAACTGCTTTATCGATCCGTTGCTCCTGCGAGGAGTGGCTGGCTCAAAGACTTATCGACGACTACGGCTTCGAAACTGCCGAGAGGATACTTGCCGCAGGTCTGGAGCCTTCGGCTACATATTTGCGTGTGAACACCCTGAAAACTACTGCCGATGAGCTTATCGGTGACCTTTCGGCTGAGGGACTTGAAGCCGAAAAGGTTGATTTCGTCGAAAACGCGGTAAAACTCCGCAGATCAAGTGCCGAAAACACCGAAGGCTTCAGGAATGGCCATTTTCACGTTCAGGATCTATCAAGTCAGCTCTGTTGCGCCGCTTTGGACGCTCGCGAGGGAATGCGTGTGCTCGACGTGTGTGCCGCACCGGGCGGCAAGACCTTTACCGTTGCAGAGCATATGCAGGGCAAGGGCGAGGTGATTGCCCGCGACCTGCATCCACACCGAGCCGAGCTTATCAGTAAGGGCGCCGAGCGCCTCGGACTCGATAACGTCACCGCATCGGTAGGGGACGCTACCGTTTTCGACGAAACTCTCGGAAGCTTCGACAGGGTCTTGTGCGACGTGGTCTGCTCGGGAATAGGTGTCATCCGCCGCAAGCCTGAAATAAAGTACAAATCCGCCTTTGACGCTGATGCCTTGTTCGAAACTCAATTGAAGATACTGACCACCTCCTCGCGATACGTAGCGAGGTCGGGTCTGCTCTTCTATTCCACCTGCACCCTGCTCAAAAGGGAGAATCACGACGTCCTGACCGCCTTTTTGGAGCAGAACGATGATTTTTCCGTTGTCGGCGAGGAGACTACCTTGATGCCCTACGACAACACCGACGGATTTTATTTTGTATGTCTTAAAAGGAAGTGAGCCCTTGGAACTTTATGATTACCGCTCAATGACCCTGCCCGAATTGGAGCAGGTGCTGGTTTCATTGGGCGCGCAGAAATTCCGTGCCAAGCAGTTTTTCTCATGGCTTCAAAAGGGGGCGGCCTCCTTTGACGAAATGACCAATCTCTCCAAGGACCTGCGCACCGCCCTTGCCGAAAAGGGCTACCTAGCCAACGCTCAGGTTGAGATGCGCTTTGAGTCCAAACTGGACGAGACGGTCAAATACCTATTCAAGCTCAATGACGGTCTGCTTATTGAAAGCGTGCTGATGAAATATCACCACGGATACAGCATCTGCGTGTCAACTCAGGTTGGATGCCGTATGGGATGCCGCTTCTGCGCCTCCACCATCGACGGACTGGCCCGCAGTCTTACCGCATCGGAAATTCTCGCCCAGATTATGACCGCTCAGCGTGACAGAGGGGTCAGAATATCCAACATCGTCCTTATGGGAATGGGCGAGCCCTTTGACAATTTCGACAACGTCGTGCGATTTCTCGAACTTGTCGGCGATCCTGATGGCCTGAACATCGGCGCGCGGCACATTTCTCTTTCCACCTGCGGAAAGGTGGACGGCATATATCGGTTTATGGAGCTTCGCTCTCAGCTTACCCTTTCGGTCTCGCTTCACGCGCCGAGCGACGAGATTCGCTCGAGTATGATGCCCATCAACAACAAATGGGGCGTCGACGAGCTGCTCACGGCCTGCCGCGACTATATTGCGGCCACCAACCGCAGAATTTCCTTCGAGTACGCGATGATAAAGGGTGTCAACGACACCGATGAATGTGCCGAGCTTTTGGCGAAAAAACTTCACGGGATGCTCTGCCACGTCAACCTGATACCTGCCAACGAGGTGCGTGAAAACGACTACGAACGCAGTGAGGATGCCCGATTGCAGCGGTTTAAGCAGTTGCTTGAAAGGCGCGGCTTGACGGTGACCATTCGTCGCACTTTGGGCGCGGATATATCCGCTTCCTGCGGTCAATTACGTCAAGGATACAAATAATTACATTTTTGTAACTTTATCTTTTGGATTAAGTGTGTTATTATATTTCAATAATAGGAAAAGAAGGTGAAATATCGTGCGTATAGTAAGCAAGACGGATATCGGAATGGCACGCCGCAGTAATCAGGACGCCTATGCAACGGGTGAATTCTCGGGCTCGGTGGCCTGGGCGGTGGTCTGTGACGGAATGGGCGGTGCCAACGGCGGCAACGTCGCCAGCGCAACCGCAGTCAAGATCATATCCGAGCATATCTCCTCGTCATACCGAGAGGGAATGAGCTCCAATTCGGTGCGCACGATGCTCGAGTCTGCCATCAACGCAGCCAACCTTATGGTCTACGATATGTCTCAGCAGTCGGACGACCTTGCCGGAATGGGTACCACCGTCGTCGCCTGTGTTGTCATTGACGGCGTGGCTCACATCTCCCACGTCGGCGACTCGCGTGCCTACCGCGTCAGCACCGACAGCATCGAGCAGTTGACCCGCGACCATTCATACGTTCAGCGTCTTATCGAGGACGGACGGCTGACCGAGGAGGAGGCAAAGACCTATCCCCACCGCAACGTCATCACCCGCGCGATCGGAGTGGAGGAGCGGATAATGGTCGACTATAACGAGGTTACCTTGGAGCAAAGCGACGTGCTTATGATATGCACCGACGGCCTTAGCGGAATGGTCGAATGCGACCAGATGCTTGAGGTGTTTCAGTGCAACAGCTTTTATGAATACCCCGACCGACTTGTTAAGTTGGCAAACGAACAGGGCGGCTCGGACAATATAACAGTTGTAATCTTATCATTGTAGAAAGGAGAATTCAAAGATGGATAAATTTATCGGCAAGCGACTGGACGCCAGATATGAGATCCGTGAAATAATCGGTGTTGGCGGCATGGCGGTGGTCTATAAGGCGTATGACTGCATTGATGACCGTGTTGTTGCTATCAAGATACTTAAAGAGGAGTTTGTCCGTAACAGCGAATTCTTAAATCGGTTCAAAAACGAGTCAAAGGCCATCGCGGTGCTTTCGCATCCCAACATCGTTAAGGTTACCGATGTAAGCTTCGGCGATAACTTCCAGTACATCGTAATGGAATATATCGACGGAATCACCCTGAAGGAGTATATCGAGCGCACAGGTGCTCTGCCTTGGAAGAACGCGCTGTACTTCACCGTGCAGGCCCTTCATGCCCTCCAGCACGCTCACGACAAGGGCATCGTCCACCGCGACGTCAAGCCGCAGAATATTATGCTTCTGCGCGACGGCACCATCAAGGTGACCGACTTCGGTATCGCACGCTTTGCACGCAGTGAGCAGAGGACCCTCACCGATAAGGCTATCGGTTCGGTGCATTACATCAGCCCCGAGCAAGCCAGAGGTGACGCCATCGATGAAAAGGCCGACCTTTATTCCGTCGGCGTAATGCTTTACGAGATGCTGACGGGCACCCTGCCTTTCGACGGGGAGAGTGCCGTTTCGGTCGCCCTGATGCATATGCAGAACGAGGCAAAGCCGCCGCGTGAGATCAATCCGTCCATCCCCGTCGGGCTGGAGCAGATAGTTATGCGCGCAATGCAGAAGAATCCCAGCCGCCGCTATCATTCGGATGCTGAGATGCTGCGCGACCTCGAGGAGATCAAGCGCGACCCTGCGGCCAAGTTCTTCTATGATGAGACCTACTCGGTCGATCGCAGTCCGACCCGCTACGTCGGTGCTATCGGAAATCAGAACCGCCTTTCCGAAGAAGAGGCCGCCGAGAAGATCGATTCCCTCTACGGAAAGAATGAGAAAAAGGCCGCCAAGTACGAGGTCATCGGAAAGAGCAAGGAAAAGAAGGAGGAACGCCGTTCGGCTCTGCTTCCCACCCTCGCCGCGATTGCCGTCGTTACCGTTATCGTGCTTGTCGCATTCGGAGGCTGGTTCCTGACTCAATATTTTGACACAGGTACGACCGGCTCGGTCAAGTGCCCCAACCTTATCGGACAGAATTACCTTGAGGCACAGGAGAAGAATCAGTCCATCGACATCGTCGTTGAAAAATGGGAGTATTCCAAGGAGTACACCTACGGACAGATAATCGAGCAACGACCTGCCGCCGACAAGGTGCTGAAAGAAGGCTCCAAGGTCACCGTTATCGTCAGCAGCGGTAAAGAGGCCGTGCTTATGCCCGACCTTCAGGGCTACACCTTAGAGGGAGCAAAGGCAAAGCTTTCCGAAAAGCAGTATGCCGACGTCTACTCCGAGGAGAATATCACCGTAACTGAGGAATACCACAACTCTATTGCCGTCGGCGAGATCATCCGTACCGATCCGACGGGCAACGCCGAGCTTAATAAGGACACCAAGATAACCTTCGTTATCAGCAAGGGTCCCGAGCCGAATATGGTAAGTATGCCGAGCGTTGTCGGCAAGTCGCAGGATGCCGCGACCAAGAGGCTTGAGGGCGCAGGCCTTCGTGTCAAGGTGGTCGAGGCTGACAGCACCATCCGCAAGGGTATCGTCCTTTCTGCCCGTGCCAACGACGAGATCATAAACGAGAATGACAAGGTCGCCTACGGCACCACCATCGAGATCACCGTCAGCACAGGTAAGGCACCTGTTGAAGAAAAGACCTATTCGGTCACCATTAACGTCACCCGACCCGACGACTATCCCAACGACACCTATACCGTAAAGGCGGTCTACGGCTCACAAACCAAGACCAAGAGCGAGCTTAAGGATATCTACGAGTTCACCTTTGATGTCACGGCCACCTCTGGCACCATCAACGTTTATATCGATGACGACCTGTATCAGAAATGGGAATTCTCTGTCAAGAATGATAAGGTGTCGGTGTCCTGCGTTTCGCAGAAGAGCTTTTCTTAATGGATAAGATAAAGGGAAGAATTGTAAAAGCGCTGTCCGGCTTCTACTATGTAGAAGTCGGCGGCGAGGTTATAGAATGTAGAGCTCGCGGAGTCATGCGTAAAAACGGCGTGACTCCGCTTGTTGGCGATGAGGTGTTTATCACCGTCAGCGAGGGAATAGGTGCGGTCGACGAGATATCGGAGCGCAAGAACGCTTTGCTTCGTCCCCCTGTGGCCAACCTCGACCGCCTTTATATCCTCTCATCATACTCAAACCCCGCCCCCAACACCCAAATCCTCGATAAGCAGATAAGCATCTGCGAAAGGGCGGGAATTCAGCCCGTCATCGTCTTTAACAAGTGCGACGAGGGCAACTTCGACGAATTCGTCAGCATCTATAAAAGTGCTGGCTACGACACCTACGTTATCTCCTGCAAAACAGGGGAGGGCATCGAGGAGTTCAGGTCCTCCTTGCCCGAGGGCATATGCGCCTTTACGGGAAATTCAGGGGTAGGCAAATCCAGCCTGCTCAACACCCTTATGCCCGAGCTCGAGCTAAAAACCGGCGAGGTCAGCGATAAGCTGGGACGCGGACGGCACACCACCCGACACGTCGAGCTTTTCGACCTTGGCAACAACTGCCGAGTGGCTGACACCCCCGGCTTTTCCACCATCGAATGTGACTCTGTGCCCAAGGAGGAGGTCGCGGAGCTTT
>JAZTZA010000204.1:0-3858 GCA_045637185.1 Acutalibacteraceae bacterium | reverse complement strand
TCGCAAGCCTGCTTTACCGCTTGGGGTAGGGAAATTCGGGCAGGCCGAGGATGTAGTCGGCCGACACGTTGAAAAAGTTACAATACGCTATTATATCATCATCTTGCAGATGAACCTCGCCGGTTTCAAGACGCGATATGGCTCTTTGACTTTTGTTAAGATATATACCGAGTTGTTTCTGGGAAAGGGGTTTATTATATTCTTCTCTCAAACTCCTTAATCTTTCATATATGGTCACCGTCATCACCTCGCCCACATTGTAACATAGACGAAATATGACTATTGACAAATAGACGAAAATCGGCTAAAATATATTTACGCAATTCCTCGATGTTGCTACACATCTTGTAATTATTAAAAAGGGGTAGGGATTATATGTCGGTCTTGAAGGATCTATATTATGCAAAGATCGGACGGTCGACCGTCTATGTAAAAAGGGGAGGCGAGTACGACAGGGTCAACCAAGTCTTCACCGAACGCATAGAAAGGCTATGTGCAACCTTTAGTCAAGAACAGAAAAAACTATTCGCGGAGGTTGAAGAGTCAGGGCTCAAGCTTTCGGAATTAAGGGAAGAAGACTGCTATGCCGACGGTATCAGCCTCGGTGCAAGGTGGATGTTGGAGGTTATGACCTTTAAGAGTGAGAATTTTATTGTTTGATATTGTCAGTAACGCTATAATACAAAAACGCAAGCTCCGCTTGTTGCCAAACAAACCCCGACTTTTCCGAGGATGTGGACTGTTCCGTGTCCTCGGTGAAGAAAGGGTCTTTTTTATGAACAGTGGCTCTTACACTGTTTGTTACGCCGCGCTTGAATACGTGTCTGCGTCGGTGACGGTGCCGTGCTCGGCCTTGACTGTAAGGCCGACGGCGTCCACCGTTATATCTCCGTTGATATCGGTGCGGAACCAATCGACACCCCTCGCTAACAGGCGGTCGATGGTGGCCTTGGCAGGATGCCCGTAGGAGTTGTCCTTGCCGCAGGAAAATATAACCAGCCCTGCACCCGTATGGGCGAGAAACTCACTACTCGTCGAGTGCTTACTGCCGTGATGTCCTGCCTTGAGAATGTCGCAGGAAAGGTCGATATGCCTGTTCATCAGCTTCTCCTCAATCTCGCTGGTGGCATCCCCTGTGAAGAGAAAGGAGTTACCGTTGCACCTTGCCTTGATGATGGCGGAACGGTCGTTTTCGTCCTTTGCCTGATCGTCGATGTAAAGCACGTCTATCTCAAAATCGCCCAACTTAAATTTATCCTCGGCACTCATCGTTTCAAGGGCCACACCATAGCTCTTGCAATCCTCCCTGACGTCGTTGAGGAAATCGAGGTCGCTCTTGCTCTCGGGCTCCCAATCGGGAAGATAAACGGTGCCAACCTCGATGCCCTTGAGCAGCTCGCGCAGGCCGCCGATGTGGTCATAATGCGCGTGGGTGATGAGGACGAAATCCACTTTTTGAAAGCCGAGGGTCTTCAGCTTGCTGACGATGGCGGTGCCTGCCGAGGTATTGCCAACGTCGATAAGGCAGAGCCTGTCCTTGCTCGAGATGGCGGTGCAGTCGCCCTGCCCTACGTCGAGGTAATGCAGATATGAGCCCTCGGCGATGTCCACCTGCAGCCCTGTGTCGACGTAGGTCTTGCGCAAGAACCCGTTCGGCAGGGCAAGTATGGCGCAGGCGGCAAGGATTATCAGCCCCATAAGTATGCGAAATAGGGGCGACGTCTTTGGCATTTTCAATCTCATAATATCCTCCAAAGAAAAGCGGCGGCACGCTCGAAAGCGAATGTCCGCCGCTAAAATTTTAATAGGTGTCGAGCTCGCCCGATGCCTTCATTTCAAGAAGCTGTTGCTGAGAAATGAGCACAGCCCTCGGCTTTGAGCCTTCGGAGGCACCGATGAAGCGGTGGGACTCAAGCTGGTCCATAATGCGCGCGGCACGGGAGTAGCCGAGCTTGAGCTTGCGTTGAAGCATAGAGGTGGAGGCCTGTCCCATATCGACGACACATTCGAGGGCCTTGTAAAGCAGAGGATCGTCCTCCTCGCGCTCTTCCTCTTCGTCGGCGACGGCGGCCGCGTTCTTCTTGCCCTGCTTGGCGAGGGTGGCCTGACGCTCGATCTCCTCCATAACGGCGTTGTCGTACTGTGCGGCAGGCATCTCGCCCTTTATAAAGTCGGTGACCGCCTTTATCTCGCCGTCACTTACCCAACAGCCTTGGATACGGGTGGGTTTGTTGGTGCCTGTGGGTGAGAAGAGCATATCGCCGTAGCCTATCAACCGCTCGGCGCCCTGCATATCGAGAATGATGCGTGACTCAAGGCTGTTGGCAACCTTGAGGGCGATGCGGCTGGGGATGTTGGACTTGATAAGTCCCGTAATGACGTCGGCACGCGGGCTCTGGGTGGCGATGACAAGGTGCATACCTGCGGCACGGGCCATCTGCGCCAAGCGGCAGACCGAGTCCTCGACCTCGCTGGGTGCCGCCATCATCAAGTCGGCGAACTCGTCGATGAGAATGACGATGCGCGGCAGCTTTTCCATTTCCTCGTCCTTCTCGGCCAGCTCGTTGTAGCCGTCAAGGTTGCGCACGTCATACTCGCTGAGCAGCTGGTAGCGGCGAAGCATCTCGTTGACCGCCCAAGCGAGCGCACCTGCCGCTTTCTTCGGGTCGGTAACGACGGGGACGAGAAGGTGGGGAATACCGTTGTAGACCTTCATTTCAACAGCCTTCGGGTCGATCATCAGCAGTTTGACCTCGGAGGGCTTTGCCTTGTAGAGAATGGACATAATCAGGGAGTTGAGGCAGACCGATTTACCTGATCCGGTGGTACCTGCGACAAGGATATGGGGCATCTTGGCGATGTCCATAAAGCAGTTGTCGCCGGTGATGTCCTGACCCAGAACACCCGTCAGCTTGCTCTTTGCACCCGAGAAGCCGCTCGACTCAATAAGCTCGCGGACGCTGACGGTGCGGCGCGCCTTATTAGGCACCTCGATGCCGACCGCCGCCTTGTTGGGAATGGGGGCCTCGATACGAACGCCGTCGGTGGCGAGGCTGAGTGCGATGTCGTCGGTCAGATTGGCGATGCGGCTGATGCGGACACCTGCTGCAGGCTGAAGCTCATATCGGGTGACCGAGGGGCCTCGGCTGATATGTATGATCCTCGTTTCCACTCCGAAGCTGCGCAGGGTGTCAACCAGCTTTTCGGCGTTGGCCGACTGCTCGCGCAGGATATCCTTTTCGTTGTTGTCGATGCTCTTGTTGAGCAGATTGATGGGCGGGAAAACGTAGTTGCGTTCGGCCTGCTCCTCCATATCGACGGTGAACTCAGGCACAGGCTCGTCGCTTATATCCTGACGGGTCTTTCCCTGAGCGGCGGCGATCTCGTCGTAGGTCAGGGCCTCGTCCTCGTTGTCGGTGAAGGGCTCGCGCTCCCTGTCGGGCGAGGTGAAGAGATCCTCTTCCTCCTCGGACTGAGCCTCGTCGACCTCGGGGACTATCTGCTCGATGTCGCCGTTGAAGGTGTCGACCACCTTTTGACCTTGCTTCTTGATGTCCACCTTTTTGCCGTCGGCGTGGACGGGATTTTCACCCTCGATGGCAACGTCATAGGGGTGACGGCTGGTCGCCGCAACGGGCTCCGCTTTTTTGTCCTCGCGGATGGCCTCGTACTTGTCGTAGGCCTGCTCGGCGGCATCCTTTATCTTCTTGGCAGGCTTGGCCATCGTCTTGAAGAGGGCGATGAGGGTGGTGCCGGTCATAAGCATAAGCATTACGAAGGCGATAAGGATGGTGACTATCTTGGCTCCTGTGAGTCCGAGCAGCTCGCACAGCGAGTTGCCGATGAGGGCGCCGATAA
>JAZTZA010000203.1:0-4987 GCA_045637185.1 Acutalibacteraceae bacterium | reverse complement strand
TATCATCCGACAGGCTTATTAGAATGGTCATCGATGACACAGGACTGTCGGCGATAGTTAGGGGTATGGATGACGGTTCATCCCGTCGGGCAAACCTGCTTATGCTGGCTGAATGTGCCGCAGAACACGAGTCAAACGGATTCAAAGGGCTGACCTCCTTCCTGCGCTATCTTGACAGCGTCGAAAAGCGCGGGGGTGAAATTCCCGCCGCCGTTGTGTGCGAGAGTGAAAACGTCGTCCGTATACGCAGTATACATAAGTCAAAGGGACTCCAGTCTCCCATTTGCATCCTCGCCTGTATGACCGATGAGTTTAACCTGCAGGATTCCTATCAGTCGGTCGTACTCAATGAGAGTATGGGAATAGGACTGCGTATCTGCGACGATGAAGCCGGAAAGAAGTATGACACTCTGCCTCGCAGGGCTATGTCGTATAAGGAGACAGATGCGGTCATCGCCGAGGAAATGCGATTGCTCTACGTTGCCTTGACGCGCGTTCAGGACAGGCTTGTAATGGTGTGCGCCGACTCCAAGGCGGATAAGGCTCTTCAAACAGCCGCAGGTCGCGTTAATTCAGGCTGGGAAGGCAGTGCCGATGCCATTGACCCGTACGCAGTAGGCTCTGCGAACAGCTATGCACAATGGATATATATGGCCTGCCTGCTGCACCCGTCCTGTGCCTCGCTTCGTGATATGGTGAGCGGTAACTTCAACTGTTCCGATGCTAAGGGAAGGGTAAAGGTCGTGATATCCGAAGCCGAAACTGCTGATTTGGATGAAGCTTCATCGGGATTGCCCGAACAGGAGCAAAGAGACTTTGCCCGATACTTTGATTTTGAGTATCCCTATCAAAAGCTGTTATCCTTTGAGGCCAAGTATTCGGTGTCGCAGTTGGCAAAAAGCATGTACAGCGCCGATTACTGTTGCACATCAAGGCCTGCCTTTATAACGGGAGAAAAGCTCACAGCGGCCCAAAAGGGAACTGCGACCCATCGGTTTATGTGCTTTGCCGATTATAGTCTGGCAGAAAAATCGGTTGATGCTGAGATTGAGAGACTTGTAGCGTTAGGCCGTTTGACGAGCGAGCAGGGTGAAGGAATCGACAGAGAAACGGTGCGAGCCTTTTTTGACAGCGAGATTTACGGGCGAATTAAGTCGGCCTACCGAGTGCTCAGGGAGAGCAGGTTTATATATGAGCTTCCCGTAAAGGAACTTGATTCCACCTGCGACAGTGATGAAACTGTGGTGGTTCAGGGCGTTGCCGACTGCGTCATTTTTGAGCCTGACGGAATAACTATACTCGATTTCAAGACCGACAGAAACTGCACCGAGTATGACCTGATAAACAAATACACCCGTCAGCTTCAGGTCTACTCCGATGCCTTTTCGTCTAACTACTCGATTGCTTCCAAGCCGTCATATATCTACTCCTTTTATTTGAAAAAGGAGATAATGATACCCTAACGCAACACAAAAATAAAAAAATGCAAAAAAACACTTGCATTTATCAAACGATTGTGATATCATTCCCTTGTTAAACAAAAACCAAGAATGAAGAAAGAGGTGACTTTAATGAAAGAGGGAATCCATCCGAAGTACGAAACTGTGGTCGTTCGTTGCGCTTGCGGTGCAGAGTTCGAGACACGTTCAACAAAGGAAAACATCCGTTTGGACATTTGCTCAAACTGCCATCCTTTCTTTACCGGTAAGCAGAAACTGGTTGACACCGGTGGTCGCGTTGACAGATTTAAGAAGCGCTTTAACATGCAGGATAAGTAAGTCTGCCCATATTGTTGTTTTCGGTTCCGCAATCGGTTTTTCGGTTGCGGAATTGTTTTTACAGTAAGAAAAAAGGAGGTGTACCGAATGTATAAGACTATTATCAGGTCAGGCGAAGCTGAATATATCGACCGTCGGTCAAGGTTTATCAGCGCCGTTATACCTGCAACCTGCGAACAGGACTGTCTCGATTTTATTGCCGAGCGCAAATCGAAGTACTGGGATGCCCGTCACAATGTGTATGCCTATTCCTTGCGAGAGGGTAACTGCCGTCGGTATTCCGATGACGGCGAGCCTCAGGGAACGGCAGGGGTTCCGACCCTTGACGTGCTGACAAAGTCGGATGTGACCGACATCTGCGTTGTTACGACTCGCTATTTCGGCGGTGTCTTGCTAGGAACGGGCGGACTTGTTCGCGCCTACTCCCATTCGGTAAGCCTTGCTTTAGAAAACGCCGGCATCGTTACAATGTGCCCCGTGATCGACTGTGAGTTGAAATGCGAGTACTTCCTATACGGTAAGCTTGATGCCCTGCTTTCTTCATTTGATGTGTTGGATAAGGTGTGCGATTTTGCTGAGAGAGTGCATATTAAATTTGCGGTTAAAAAGGATCTGGTCGATGTTTTGGAAGCTTCAATCACCGATGCAACCGCAGGACAGGTGCAACTTGTTAAATTTGGTGAGCATTTTGCGGCCGTCAGCAATTAAAAAAGAGGGTTTATTGTAAAATTGTCGAATAATTTAGTTGAAAAGACTTTTTATATCGTTATAAGGCGGTGAAGTTTTATGGTTATGGCAGGTTGTCCTCGCGAGTACATTGAAAAATCCGAGCATTTGATATTGAGGGATGAGGCCGCATTCAGCGACAACTCTCGCGGACGCTCGCGTGATGAGAAGGAGTGTGACCTTCGCACCTGTTATCAGCGTGACCGCGACCGAGTGGTTCATTCTCTCGCTTTCAGGCGACTCAAGCACAAAACGCAGGTCTTTCTTTCGCCTGAGGGTGACCATTACCGCACCAGACTTACCCATACCATCGAGGTTTCGCAAATTGCGAGAACCATTGCACGCGCTTTAAGACTCAATGAGGACTTGACCGAGGCTATTGCGATGGCTCATGACCTCGGGCACACCCCGTTCGGCCACGCCGGAGAGCGTGCGCTAAATGATTGCCTTGACGGTGGCTTCCGCCATTATGAGCAGAGCGTGCGCGTCGCTGAAAAGATAGAGAAGCACGGCGAGGGCCTCAACCTTACATACGAGGTTAAAAACGGCGTTTTACGCCATACTAACGGGGATTGGGCCGATACCCTCGAGGGTCGGGTCGTCCGTTTGAGCGATAGGATCGCCTATATAAACCACGATATCGATGACGCGGTTCGTGCAGGAATCCTTACCGAAGATGATATTCCTCTTGATATCAGACAGGTGCTTGGCGGCTCTAAGTCAAGCCGAATCGACACCCTTGTTTCCTCGGTAGTTCGCGCAAGCGGCTCTACCGTCTGTATGGAGCCGGAGATTGAGGCGAAGTCCAACGAACTGCATGACTTTCTCTTTCAAAATGTATACACCAACCCCATTGCAAAGGGGGAGGAGTCAAAGGTCGGTGACCTGATCTTCCGCCTGTTTACCTATTACATTAAACATAGTGATAAGATTCCCGACGATTATTCCTTCATCCTTGAAACCGAAGGCGTTGAGCGTGCCGCCGCTGACCATATCGCCGGTATGACCGACCGATATGCTGAATGGGTATTTGAGGACTTATTTATCCCTCATTCGTGGAAGTTTTAGTGTAGATATGCTATAAAATTGCTATAATTATTATTGGAGGTGACGGTTTGTGAAATTGGATGATTCCTTTCTTATGGATATAAAAATGAGAAATGATATTGCTTCGGTCATATCTTCTCACGTAACCTTGAAGAAACGCGGAAGCAATTTGGTCGGACTGTGTCCCTTTCATAATGAGAAGACCGGCTCGTTTACCGTCTATCCTCAGAATGGGTCTTTCTACTGCTTTGGATGCGGTGTAGGCGGAGATGTTATTACCTTTCAGATGAAGGTCGAAAACATCGACTACATAGAGGCAGTCCGTATGCTTGCCGACCGTTGCGGTCTGCAGATGCCCGAGGAGGGCTACGACGACTCTATGCATAAGCTCCGCATGAAGATATACGAGATCAACCGCGAGACTGCCCGTTTCTTTCATTCTCAGCTTGTTTCCAAATCGGGCGAGCAGGCGCTGAAATACCTGACCGACCGACAGCTGTCGATGGGCACTATCCGCAGGTTTGGGTTGGGGTTTGCCCCTGATTCGTGGGACAGCCTTTACAGGCACCTGCGCGGTTTGGGATACAGCGACGACCTGCTTATTCAGGCCGACCTTGTTATGAAACGGCGAAACGGCAACGGTTGCTTTGACCGTTTTCGCAAGAGGGTAATGTACCCCATCATTGACCTGAGGGGTAACGTTATCGCCTTTGGCGGTCGAATTTTGCCGGGAGACGAGTCTCCTGCGAAATATATTAATACTTCTGATACGCCTGTTTATAAAAAGAGCCATAATATTTACGCGCTGAACATCGCCAAGAACTCTAAAGCGGACAAGCTGATTCTGTGCGAGGGCTATATGGATGTTATCGCGATGCATCAGGCCGGATTTGATAATGCAGTTGCCGCCTGCGGTACCGCTTTTACAGAGGAGCAGGCAAAACTGCTGTCGCGGTATACTAATGAGATAATCATTACGATGGATGCCGACGCGGCAGGCGAAAAGTCGACCAACCGCACCATCGATATACTCACTCGAACGGGTGTTTCGATTCGCGTGCTTCGTTTGCCCGATGCCAAGGACCCCGACGAATTTATCAAGAAGTTCGGGCCCGAGCGGTTCAAGGGCCTGATTGAAGGCGCGGGCAACGACATTGAGTATAAATTGCAGGTTGCCAAGACAAAATATGATGTTGATACCGATAACGGACGGCTGTCATATCTGCGCGAAGCCGCCGCAATTCTTGCGGGTGTTGACGATAGCATCGCACGCGCACTCTATGCCGGCAAGCTGTCGCAGGATTATAACATTCCGTTGGACAGCCTCAACCGTGAGATAGGCTATATCGCAGGCCAAAAGCACAGGGCTGATAGGAAAAAGACCATCGCTAAAGCGGTGCGAAAGCCCGAAGGTTCCGATCGGATAAATCCCGACC
>JAZTZA010000202.1:0-5616 GCA_045637185.1 Acutalibacteraceae bacterium | reverse complement strand
TATACAAAGGCAGCCGTCGGAGAAGGCCTCCGACGGCAAGATTTATGTTACTCATCGGTCTTCATCCGCAAGAGCGAGCCGACCGTTATCGGACGCTCAAACGGAATACGGATAAGCATCGTTGGTTTATTTGCGACCTCGAGGGGTTGGCCGTTTTCATCCTGCATACCCTCGGTACGCACCTCAAAAGGCACCCTCTTTGCCTCAAGGCAGTCGAGCACCGTCGACGCGGCAAACTTATTTTTCAAGGAGGCGATAACATATCCGTCCTCGTACCCCTCAACGACGGCGGCTACTGCGTAGTCACGCACATAGCCTGCGGTGAGGTAGGTCTGCGAATTGGTCGGCTTGCCGAAATAAAAGCCTGTGGAATAGGCGCGGTGGCTTATCTTCCCGAGCTCGTCGATGACCCACTCGGGCACCCTCGCGGTCGGGTCGGCGGCATATGCATCGATAGCACCGCGATAGGCGTTAGTGGTCACCGCGACGTAGTAATGGGACTTGGCCCTGCCCTCGATCTTAAGGCTCGACACACCTGCGTCGACCAGCTTGCCGATATGCTCGGCCATACAAAGATCGTTGGCATTCAGGATATAGGTGCCCTTGTCGGTCTCGGTGATATCGAACAGCTCGCCCGGTCGCTTTTGCTCCATAAGGCTGTAGCTCCAGCGGCAAGGCTGAGCGCAGTCGCCCCGATTGGCGTCGCGGCCGGTCATATAGCTCGAAAGCAGGCAACGTCCCGAATAGGACACGCACATAGCGCCGTGAACGAAGCTTTCGAGTTCTAACTCTTTTGGTGTTTTGGCTCTGATATCGGCGATCTCGTCAAGGGAGAGCTCCCTCGCAAGCACGGCACGCTTTACGCCCAATTCATAGAGCTGACGGGCGGTGCGGTAGTTGGTAACACCCGACTGCACCGATGCGTGAATGACCGCCTGCGGCACTGCCTCCCTGACGACCGACATAGCGCCGAGGTCACCGACGATAAAAGCATCGGCACCCAAATCGTGTGCTATCCTTGCGAAGTCGCCGATGCGGTCGATCTCGTCGTTGTGGGGAGTGGTGTTGCAGGTGACGTGGACGCTTACCCCGTGTGCGTGGGCATAGTCGATGCCCTTTTTCAGCTCGTCGGCGGTGAAGTTATCGGAGGCGGTGCGCATTCCGAACTCCTTGCCCGCCAGATAGACGGCATCGGCTCCAAAGTCGACCGCGCACACAAGCCTTGTCAAGTCACCTGCAGGGCAAAGAAGTTCAGGTTTCACTATCATCCTGCCCACAGTCCCTTTCTGACCAGCTCGTTGATGGTGTTCTTGTGCTGTTTATAGGTCTTGTTGTAGTAGAATTTGCTGTTGGAGTCGGTTACGAAGTAGTAGAACTTGCCGATGTATTCGGTGTTGGGGTCAAGCACCGCGTTGATGGCATCGACGGTGACACTGCACTGCGGTCCGGGAGGAAGCCCCTCGTAGCCCGCTTCGCTGATAAGGTTGCCGTCGGTGTCGTAGAGTTTATAGTTGTTGGTGTTGTAGCGGTTGTCGGGGTAGTAGAAGGTCGGGGTCGAGCCGAGGTAACGGGGCTCGCTCCATACCAAGCGGCCCAAAAATACCGCCGAAACGTTGGACATCTCGCTCTCAAAGCCGTTGCACTCAAGCTGAACTATCGAAGCGAGGGACATAACGTCGTTGAGGTCGTCGATGCCATACTCGGAGAGCTCCTTTATCCTATCCTTATAGTCGGGGCACTCCTTCAAAAGCTTGGACTCGAAGTTGGCAAGCATACGGTCGATGGCAAAGACTGCATTCTCCTGAGTCTGACCGGTGAAGAAGTCGTAGGTATCGGGATAGAGATATCCTTCAAGGCGGTAATAGACCTTGTCGGTCGGAATAGCCTTGACAAATTCGTATTTGTATTCGTCCTTTTTCATAGCCGCCTTGAACTGCTCGGCAGTGCAGACGTTGTTCTCCTCAAGAATGGAGCAGATGGTCTGCACCGTGGCACCCTCGGGGATGCGGACGGTGACCGTCTCCTTCTCGTTACCCTTTTGCAAGACGCTGACGATACCCTCGTATCCGAGAGAGGCGTTGAACTGATATGCGCCGTGACGCAGGGTTCCGTCCTGCTTCTTGAGCTTGAGGTACATACGGAACATAAAGGGATGCTCGATGGCTCCCTCCTCCTCAAGCAGTTCGGCGATCTGAGAGGTGGACATTCCCTTTTCGACCATAACGACGCAGGTGTTGTCCTTGCCGATTCCGAAAAGCTCGGTAAAGCCCGAGATTATTCCGAGGGCGATGACCACCGACACAACGAGAATTGCGGCGATCCAGATGATAGTTTTGAGTCCCGAATTCTTCTTGCCGTTGCGCTTTTGCTCACGCTTATCCTCGCGGTTAAGACGGTGAAGATCGACACCGCTTCGGTCGGAAAGCGGCCTTTGTTTGATAACGGGAGGTTTGTCCCGTCCCTGATTGAGTCGGGCCTTACCCTCGTAGTCCTCGCCGATGTTGAAGCCGCCGCCGATGACAAATTCGTCGTCTGCCTCAGGCTCGGATACAGGTATATTCTCCTGCTCAGGCTGGTCGGCATCGGAATAGAACATATCCTCCGACTGCATTCCCTTGTACTTATCAAACTCGCCCATTGTTTCCTCCTGTCCGACGCTTTGATATGCGTCTTACAAACTTTTCAGTCAGTACCGCGCCGAGCGGCACGTCATAACGGCCGTGATAGAGCCGATAACAGTAGTTTTCGTTGTAGCAGATGCCGATGCTCTCACTTGTGGAAGCCGAAAGGTATCGGTCATAATATCCGCCGCCGTAGCCCAAGCGGTAGCCAAAACTGTCGAGCGACAGGGCAGGCACCACCATAAGCGCATTCTCGGGGTCATCGGCGACAGGCAGATCCTCGGTCGGCTCAAGCACGCCGAAGCTGCCCTCTTTTAACTGTGACAGATCGGTTATATAATGGAATACCATCTCCCGCGTGCCCTTGATACAACGGGGCAAGGCGACCCTGCGGCCCGTAGAGAGCGCGTGCTCGATTATCGGAAAAGTGTCCACCTCGATGGCGGTAGATGCGTATATCATAACCGTTTGGCAGTTTTTATACTGGTATGTGGCGATCAGGCGGCGGAAAATCTCGCTGTCGAGCGCCTTCTTTTCCTCGGGGGAAAGGGATGCGCGCCAAAGCTTGATCTTGCCCCTGAGCTTGCCCTTGTACTCGCGCAGGTCTATTCCTTGCATTTCATCGACATCCCAACTGCACGCGCCTCGCCGTTGCCCTTGAAGTAACGGACGATCTCCATACCGAATTCGATTGCGACACCCGCGCCGCGTGCTGTGATAAGGTTGCCGTCGGTGCAGGTGCGTCCCTCACCGATGGTAGCACCGAAAAGCAATTCCTCAAATCCGTCGTAGCAAACGGCCGTCCTGCCCTCAAGCATTCCGAGCTTGCCCAAAATCGAGGGGGCGGCACATATGGCGGCAACCATTTTGCCGTTGTCCATAGCGTATTTAAGACAGTGCTTTACTATCTCGCTCTTTTCAAGATTGAGGGTGCCGGGCATTCCTCCGGGAAGAATTACGCCGGTAAGATCGCTGATGTCGTGCAGGTCGCCGTCGGTAATGTCGGCAACTATGGGAATACCGTGGGAGCCGGTTATAACCTTTGCGCCGATGCCGACGGTGGTAACCTCAAGCTCGCCGCGGCGGATAGCATCAACGGTGGCAATAGCCTCGGTCTCCTCAAAGCCCGATGCCAAAAAACAGTATATCATAAAGTTTCTCCTTGTGGTTTCAGGTTTACATAATCCTGCTTACGATGGAATATATCTCCTCTGCGATATCCTCTCGCGAGCGAACGGCTCCGTCAGGCGCACAGGAGACCACCGACCAGCCGAGGCGGTCAGCGGCATAGAGGGCGGCCTTGCGACAGTGCTCAAGATAGGCAACGTCGCGCTCGTGGATATCCTTTTTGCCCTCGTCGCCCTGATAGCGACCTGTCATCAGGCGCTGTGACACATCGACCGGCATATCAAGAAAAATTACCGCGTCGGGCTTGGGGATGCCCAGCTTGTTAAATTCAAAGTCATAGAGCCAGTCAAGGTAGTTGTCACGCTCCTCGCCCTCAAGCTTGGAGGCCTGATGGACGGCGTTGGAGGTGGCATAGCGGTCGCAAAGGATGACCCCTCCCCTGTCGTAGTGGTCACCCCACGAGGTGCGGTATGAAGCGAACCTGTCAACCGCATAGAAGGCAGAGGCGGCATAGGCATTGACCTGATTGGGATCGGTTCCGAACTGACCCGACAGGTACATCTTGACCAAGGCGCTCGAGTCACTCTCATAGTCGGGGAACTTAACAAAACGGACCTCGCCGGTCATACGCTCACGCAGAAGCTGAAGCTGGGTCGATTTGCCGCTTCCGTCGAGTCCCTCGATGACGATCAGGCGGCCGCTCATTCGTCAAGTCCCAGAGCGGAGAACTCGGCGCGAACCGCGTCGGGCTTGCCGCAGGTCATCTTGCCCTCAGTGCAGTTGCCGCGCAGGCAGGGCGGTCCCGCCTTTTTGAAAAGCTCGGGAGCGGCCTGTCGGCAAAGGCGCAGCATTTCGGTGGCAAGGTCGCGTATCTCCCACTGGGCGCGGTTGCAGCAACGGTGGGAGAAGAAGTTGTAAAGGCTGCGAGCGTTCATAGTGATTATCATCTTGGTGGTGCAGGCGTTGGGCAGGACGAAACGCGCGTCCTCGATGGCGCGCTTTTCAGCGTCGCGCGCCGCCTTTTTCTCGTCGACACCCGCGGCAATAAGCTCCGCCTTGTGCTTGGCGGAAAGCAGCTCGGTCAGGCGGTCGTAATCGGCCTGAGCACGCTCCATATTGGCGATATAAAGCGCCTTTGCCTCATCATCCTTCTCGATCTCGGGAGGCAGGACATACTCAAACTGAGCCTCGCGCACATAGCGCTGACTCTGCACGCTGAAGGAGGCGATGCGATGGCGTGTGATCTGGGCAAGCAGGGCACGCGATACCCCTTCGATACCGAAGGTGAAGACGGCGTGCTCAATGGGGCTTTCGTGTCCGATCTCGGCGAGCATCTGGACAAAGCCCGATGCCTTCTCATCGGTCAGGCCGTCGCGGATGGTCTCGATAGAGGACGGTGAATAGCACAGCTTCGCGGCCGACGCCACGGTGGTTACAGGTTGGGGGGTATGCGCCAAAAGTTCCACTTTCATAAAACGGGTACACCTCTCTGCATATCATACTTATAATGTGATTATAACAAATTACACCCATTTAATCAACAACATTCTTGTCCAACCTGCTATATAGTGACAAAAAATATTTGAAATTGTTGATATTTTCTTTTTTCGGTTATATAATGTATAGCGAATTCAGGAGATGAGTTATGATTTTTACCAAACTTACGACCGAGCACATTCCCCTTTTGCAAAAATATTTCCGCAGTCAGAATTGGCGCACCTGCGATTATTCGGTGGGTGCAGTTTTGATGTGGGCAGATTATCTCGGCACCTGCTTTTGTGAAACAGACGGGTGTCTTGTTTTGCGCGCAAACGGGTTTGACGGCGACGTGTATTTTTCATATCCCGAAGTCGGAGGCCAAGCGGTC
>JAZTZA010000201.1:0-5551 GCA_045637185.1 Acutalibacteraceae bacterium | reverse complement strand
GGCGCGTGGTCGGTGGCGATCATATCGATGGTGCCGTCCTTTATACCCTCAATAAGCGCAAGTCGGTCTTCGATCGAACGCAGGGGCGGATTCATTTTGAACCTGCCGTCCTCCTGCAGATCGTTCTCGTCAAGTATCAGATAATGGGGTGCGGTTTCGCAGGTAATATCGACACCCTCAGCCTTTGCCTTTCGGATAAGTTCAACGCTCTCCTTGCAGGAGATGTGGCAGACGTGATAAGCGCAACCGGTCTCCTTTGCAAGCTCGATATCGCGGGCAATAGGTCCCCATTCACTCTCAGAGCAGATACCCTTATGCCCGTGCTCCTTGGCATAGACACCGTCGTGAATGTAACCGCCGAAAAGCAGTTTTTCATCCTCGCAGTGAGCAACCACAACCTTGCCCAACGCCTTGGCCTCCAGCATCGCTTGACGCATCAACTCAGCCGACTGAACCCCCTTGCCGTCATCGGAAAAGGCGATGGCGCGCTCGGCCATTGACTTCATATCGGCAAGCTCTACACCCTTTTGACCCACAGTAAGCGAGCCGTAAGGATATACCGCAATCTTGGCATCCCTGTCAATAATGTCGGTCTGTGCCTTCAAATTTTCGAAATTATCGGGTACGGGATTGAGGTTAGGCATAGTGCATACCGCAGTATAACCTCCGCGAGCAGCGGCAAGTGATCCGGAAAGCATCGTTTCCTTATAAAAAAATCCCGGCTCACGAAAATGCACATGCACATCGCAAAAACCGGGAAAAATAACATAGTCAGAAGAGGCACCGCCCCCGATAAAATCGGAAATCTCAACAGATGCCGATACCGAGGGTGAATATTGGGGATGAGTCTTTAGCTTGAAAACCGATACAGTTTTGTTGGTCATAATTACCCTACCCCTTTTCAATATTTAGAAACGAAATTGACCCATAAAAGTCAACCTATCTTTAACCTAAGTAAGTTTATCACAGGTTGCAATCTTTGTCAACGGATAGGATAAGAAAATTTTAAGATTAAACTGTTGAAAATTTTAGCTATTTTAATGAAACAACACTACATATTGTACTAATTAATAATAATCAGAACTTTTTAGACATCAACGCCTGTTCTGTATCGTCGATAGCCTTCCTGCCCTCTTCATCGAGGCTGTAGGCTATATAATAGTATAGCGAGTCGATAAGAGCAAGCTGTGAAATTCGGGAGTTAAGAGCAAGGATGCTGTACTGGGTCTCATCCGAAGCCGTGTTTAGCACGATGTCACTCTGCTTTATTATCGGGGAGCGTCCTTTATTGGTAATAGAAATGGTTGTCGCACCCTTTCCGCGAGCTATCTGAAGAGCCTCAACAATATCGCGCGAAGAACCCGAATGGGAAATGCCGATGGCAACGTCACCCTCACACAGATGTGATGCGGATATCGATTGCATATGGTTATCTGAGTAGGCAACAGCGTTTATACCGGCACGCATGAATTTATGCTGTGCGTCGAGAGCGATAGACGCAGAGTTGCCGAGTCCGTACAGCACAACCTTTTTAGCAGACAGTATTGCCTCAGCAGCCAAAGCAAGCTGTTCCGATTTTAACACCTTTTTGGTCATCTCAAGACTACAGTATATATCTTCAATTACCTTTTCAAACACCTCAAAGGGAGTATCTTCGCCTGTGATAGAGCCGCTGATACGCTTTTGTCCCTCTTCCATCGCGAGAGCGATCTTCAATCCCTGATATCCGTCGAGTCCCAATCGGCGAGCAAAACGAACTATCGTAGCCTCACCGCAGGAGCACTCAGAAGCAAGCTCGGTAATAGACATCGAGAACATTCTTTGATGGTTTTCGGTGATCCAATCAGCTATCCTTTTTTCAGCACGGCCCATATCGTCATAAGCTACCTTTACGGAAACGAGAACATTATTCATTTTTTCACCTCGTAAATGGAGAAAATTTTCATTTTCAATTCTATACTGCCTATCGAAATTTGTCAAGTAGTGAAAATTATTTTTAATAAATTGCCAAAAAGACTTGCATTTTTCTGCTATTGGTTTTATACTGTATGTAAGTGTGGTTCTCTGTGTAAAATTCAGATTTCCGCAGGTACTAAACTAAATGAAAGTGGGATCGTAATGCTTGATTACAAAGTAAAGATCGGATTAGTCCCGATGCGACGCAATACGACCGACCGTCCTCGCGGTACCTTCTTGACATGGTATTCTGCCGAGCAGCGCGGCCACCGTTTCGTCGAGTACATCGAAAGCAATTTCTCATCGGACAAGGTCACCTTTGTTGATACCAAGGGTATCGGCATCGAGGATCTTATGTTCGACGACGACTCTGCTGCTCAGGTTATTGAGCGCTTCAAGGCAGAGAAGGTTGATGCTGTTATGTTCATCAACTGCAACTTCGGTAACGAAGAGGCTGCGGCTGATGTTGCTAAGGCTCTCGGCAAGCCCGTTTTGCTGTGGGCGCCTCTGGATGATGAGTACTATGTCGATGGTATGCGTCCGACCGACTCTCAGTGCGGTCTGTTCGGTGTTTCTCGCCAAATGCAGCGCTATCACATCCCCTTCTCTCATCTTCCCTGTTGCCGCGTTGAAGAACCTGAGTTCAAAGATGGCTTCGAGTCATTTGTTCGCGTCGCCTGTATGGTCAAGAATTTCTCGGGTATGCGCATCGGTCAGGTCGGTGCCCGTCCTGCTCCCTTCTATTCAGTTATCTGGAATGAAGGCGAGCTGATGGAGAAGTTTGGCATCAGGATCATCCCCATCAACTTTGCCATCATCGAGCAACGTATGAAGGCCGCTATGGAGAAAAAGGATGAGATAGCCGAGTATGTCGACTACTTCACCTCCAACTTCAAGATGGACGACCTCACTCCTCAGTATCTTGAGCGTATGGCAGCCCTTGCCATTATGTATAAGGGTCTTTTTGAAGAGTTCAAGCTTGATGTTATATCGGCTGAGTGCTGGACCGCTACTCCCGTCATGTTCGACGGACTTGCACCCTGTGCAGTGTACGGACTGCTCAACGATCTGGGATATATGGTATCCTGCGAGAGCGATATGCACTGCGCGATGACTATGGCACTTCTCAAATGTGCTACTCTCGGTGAGGGCAAGCCCCTTTTCGGTGAATTTACCGTTCGTCACCCCGAGAACAAGAACGCTGAGCTGCTCTGGCACTGCGGACCCTTCCCGCTTTCTCAAAAGGCTGAAGGAACCGATGCTCGCCTCGTCAATCAGCGTATCTGGATGCGCGGCAAGGACGGAACCTACACCGTAGCTCGCATGGATCAGGAGAGCGGCAACTATATGATGCTCTCTATGGTCTGCAACACCGTCGACGGCCCGCAGACCCACGGTACATATATCTGGGGCGAGTTCAAGGATCTTCAGGCTGTTGAAGACCGCCTGCTTGACGGACCCTACATCCACCACTTCGTCGAGATAGAAGGCGACTATACCAAGGAGCTCCGCGAGTTCTGCAAGTACTTCCCCGCTCTTTCCACCGACACCACCCTCGACTAATCAATTGTTGTCAATGCGAGAAATCGCTTATCAACTCATATAAAGAAAGGAAGATTGACAAATGAACGATTTTCTCATGCTCAATGTTTTGACAGAACTGGAAGACGCTATTGGCAGAGAGAATGTCTCTACCAACACCGTTGACAAAATCACCCACTCTGTCGACTATTTCTGGCTTTCCAGAATGTGGGCTGACCGCGGCTGCAGAATGCCGGAGGCTGATATTGTTGTTTCCCCCGCAAATGCTGAGGAGACCAGCAAGGTCCTCAAGATTGCTAACTACTACAAGATCCCCGTTACCACCTGGGGTGGCGGCGGCGGTACTCAGGGCGGTGCTATTCGGGTTGCCGGCGGTATCGTTCTGAACACCAAGCGTATGGATAAGATCTATGAGATCAACGAGCAGGGTATGTACATAGAGTGCGGCTGCGGTGCTATCTATAAGCACATCGAGTGGGCTGCAAACGAGCGCGGATATGCCACCATGCACTATCCTTCCTCTCTGACCTGCTCCACCGTCGGCGGCTTCCTTGCCCACCGCGGTATCGGCGTTGTCTCCACCAAGTACGGCAAGATCGACGATATGGTTCTCTCTATGGAGATCGTTCTTCCCAACGGTGACATCATCAACACCTCTACTGCTCCTAAGCACGCTGCAGGTCCCGACCTGAACCAGATCTTCATCGGTTCCGAAGGCACCCTCGGTATCATCACCAAGGCTCAGATCCGCATCTATGAGCAGCCTGAAGAGCGTCG
This sequence comes from Acutalibacteraceae bacterium, assembly GCA_045637185.1. Lineage (GTDB taxonomy): Bacteria > Bacillota > Clostridia > Oscillospirales > Acutalibacteraceae > RGIG2206. The sequence goes on along the minus strand of JAZTZA010000201.1, from coordinate 1,276 downwards.
TTTCCGTGGATTCCTCTTCCACAATATGACCGACGCTTTCAACGCAGGCCGTGAGCTTCTCCAGAAGTTCAAGCCCTCTGTTATGCGTCTTTATGACGAGGCTGAGACCGCTTCCCTCATCAAGAAGATCGTCGGCGTTGAGAAGCCCGGCGCATTTATGAACGTCGCTTACGAAGGCGTTAAGGAAATGGTAGAAGTCGAGGAGAAGATCCTTCTCGAGATCTTTGCTAAGTACAATGCTGAGGACCTCGGCAGTGAGTACGGCGAGAAGTGGTGGAAAGAGAAGATCACCTTCTTCTATCCGGGTCATATGATGGACCTGCCCCAGTGCTTCGGTACTATGGACACCATCGCCCCCTACGGCACTATCGAAAAGATCTACTGGGAGATGAAGAAGGCCATCGAGACCAACTTCCCGCAGGCTCGCTTCATCGCTCACTTCAGCCACTGGTATGAGTGGGGCTGCATGATCTACGACCGCTTCATCGTTGACGATGTTCCTCAGGATCCGCACGAGGCTTTCCGTCTCCACAACGAGATCTGGAACTGCGGTGTTCGTACCGCTATGGCCAACGGCGGTGTTGTTAATGACCACCACGGCGTCGGCATCAAGCTTGGCCGCTTGATGAAGGAGCAGTACGGTCCTGCAATGCAGGTCTTCGAAGGTCTTAAGAAGCAGCTCGACCCCAACGGCATTATGAATCCGTTCAAGCTTGGTCTGTAAGGAGGAAACAAGAATGCTTATTTCAAACAAGAGCAAACAAATCGTTGACAGCTGCCGCTTTTGCTGGATGTGCCGTCATATCTGCCCGATCGGTAACGCTACCGGTCAGGAGAGAAACACCGCCCGTGCACGCGCTCTGACCCTTTCTCTCGTTGAGAGAGGCGCTGCTGATTTCTCCGGCGGTATCGAAACCAATGTTTATGAGTGTGCCCTCTGCGGCGCTTGCACCAAGGACTGCGCTACCGGTTTGGATCCCGTTGCTTTCACCAAGGAAGCTCGTAACGAGATCGTTATGACCGGCAAGGCTCCTGCTTACGTCATCAAGATGCTCGAGAACATCGACAAGACCGTCAACGTTTACGGTCAGACCGAGTTTTGCCCCGATATGCTCAAGGCTATCGAGAGTGTTTCTGCTAAGACCGACCTTCTCTTCTTCCTCGGTGCCGACGCTCGTTGCAAGGCTGCCGACAAGGCCACCAAGGCTATCGAACTGCTAAAGAAGGCAGGCATCAAGTTCACCGTTATGGCTAACGAGCCCAACAGCGGCTATGC
>JAZTZA010000200.1:0-1586 GCA_045637185.1 Acutalibacteraceae bacterium | reverse complement strand
GTGCAAAGGACACCAAGTACGGCGATATTATTGCCGAGCTTTGCCCCGAGCTTGAGAACACCAAATCAGGCAAACCCCTCCACGCAAAGCGGCTCCCCTTCCTGCGCAACGTCATTACCGTTGGCTTTAAGCAGAAGGGCTGTCTTGAGTGGAACGAGGCGCTTGAGTTCGCTTCGCAGGTTCCCGTTGAAGAGGTATACCGTATGGCCGCCGCCGTCGACAAGGATGACGTCTGCAATATGCAGTACACCTCGGGTACCACCGGCTTCCCCAAGGGTGTTATGCTGACCCACTACAACATCGTCAACAACGGCAAGTGCATCGGTGACCGTATGGATCTTTCCACCGCCGACCGTATGATGATTCAGGTGCCGATGTTCCATTGTTTCGGAATGGTATTGGCGATGACCGCCACAATGACCCACGGCGGCACACTTCTGCCCCTGCCCTACTTCTCACCCAAGCCTGCACTCGCCTGCATCAACAACGAGCATATCACCGCCTTCCACGGCGTTCCCACGATGTTCATTGCTCTGCTTGAGCATCCCGACTTTGAAAAGACCGACTTTTCCTATATGCGCACGGGAATTATGGCGGGCAGTCCCTGCCCCATCTCCGCGATGCGCGACGTTGTCGAGAAGATGAATATGCGCGAGATTACCATCGTTTACGGACAGACCGAGGCCTCCCCCGGTTGCACGATGAGTTCGACCGACGACCCCATCGAAGTGCGCGTCGGCACCGTTGGCCGCGCACTGCCCGAGATCGAGTGCAAGATCGTTGACCCCGAGACCAACGAGGAATGTCCCGACGAGGTAACGGGCGAATTTGTTGCACGCGGATACAACCTTATGAAAGGCTACTACAAAATGCCCGAGGCTACCGCTGCCGCCATCGACAAAGACGGCTGGCTCCATACGGGCGACCTTGCCTGCCGCACAAAAGACGGCAACTTCCGCATAACAGGCAGACTTAAGGATATGATAATTCGCGGCGGAGAAAACATCTATCCCAAGGAGATCGAGGAGTTTATCTACACTCACCCGAAGGTAAGTGACGTTCAGGTCATCGGCGTTCCCGATGAACAGTACGGCGAGGAGATTATGGCCTGCATCATCCTCAAGGACGGCGAAAGCATGACCGAGGATGAGATGCGTTCCTACATCGCCGCAAATATGGCGCGTCACAAGGTTCCGCGTTACATTGATTTCGTCGACAGCTTCCCGATGAATGCCGCCGGCAAGATACTCAAATACCAAATGCGAAAGGATGCTGTTGAGAAGCTCGGGCTTCAAAAGGCAAGCAGTATAGTCACCGCGTAATGAGAAATTCCTACTTTATAATCAACTCGCACTGCCACATCTATCCCCAGAAGATAGCCGCTCGCGCAGTTGCCGCCACCGACAAGTTCTACGACATAGTTTCCTGCTGTCTTGGCACAGCCGAGGACCTGCTTGAGCAGGAGGCGGCAAACGGCGTTGACCATTTCGTCGTGCAATCGGTTGCCACAACGCCGATGCAGGTGGCGAGCATCAATTCCTTTATAGCAGGCGAGGTGGCCGCAAGCGAAGGCAGATTTACGGGGC
>JAZTZA010000199.1:0-4791 GCA_045637185.1 Acutalibacteraceae bacterium | reverse complement strand
ATCGACTTGCCGTTGACACTTTCGACCCGCACCCTGTACCGATACCGCCCATCGTACTCGGGCAGGTCGCAGACATAGCCCGACACGGTTGCCTCTCCCTCGTTAAAATGGGCAAGGGTCACTTCGGTGCGGTACTGCTTTAGAGCCATCATCGAATGCCCTGCACCCGCACAAAAGAGTAATAGCAGAATAAGCGCCGTCCATCTCTGCCTGTTTCTTGCTAAGCAGACGGAAGCCGCTATCGCCGCCAACAAGAAAACGACGCCTGCCGCCGCGTTGATACTCCAGCCGAAGAATCCCGCCACAACAAGCGTCAGCAATAGCGTTATACCGCAGACGGCTACACGATTGCGAATCATATGTGTTTATTTGAAGAACAAGGGCAGTTCTTCGAGGAATATGATGTCATCGCGCTGAGCCGCGTCGCCCTCCGCAAGAACGGCGCAGGTGCCGACCTCAATTGCGCCGGCAGCAATGACAAGCTTGCGCACCGCGTCAAGCGATTCGCCGGTGGAGATGACGTCGTCGACGATGAGTATACGCTTGCCTTTTATCAGGTTGCACTCATCCTCGCCGAGATAGAGGTGCTGAACATTCTGAGTGGTTATCGAGCGAACCTCAACCGACACGGCATCGCCCATATAGACCTTGACACCCTTGCGCGCAACGACATAGGGCTTGCCCGACTGGCGCGCCATTTCGTATGCCAAGGGTATGCTCTTGGCCTCGGGAGTGAGGATAAAATCAAATTCGGGTGCCTTTTTGAGCAGTTCTTCAGCCGATGCAACGGTTATCTCCACGTCTCCGAAGAGGATAAAGGCGGCAATTTCCAAGCTGTCGCTTACGGCAAATTTCTTAAGCTCGCGGTCAAGACCCGCAATCTTCATTTTATAACTGTCTCGCATAGTGAACCTCCTTGATATTGTGTTAATGTAACCACATCAGCCGGGAGGCCACGCCAAAAGGCGTCTGCCCAGCAGATGAAAATGAATGTGACCCACCGTCTGACCGCCGAGTTCCCCGCAGTTGTTGACCACGCGGAATCCGTCGTCAAGTCCCTGCTCGGCGGCAATCTTTGCCACCGCTTCAAAAACCTTGGCGATACAGCCGCTGTTCTCCTCGGTGATACGGTTTGCCCCCGTGATGTGCTCTCTTGGAATCACGATGGCGTGGAAGGGTGCCTGCGGATCGATATCCGCAAAGGCGTACACCTCATCGTCGGAATAGATGGGTGTCGACGGGATCTGACCTGTCGCAATTTTACAAAACAGACAATCCATTCTTCACACCTCAGCTTTATTTTTCAATCTGCGCCTTAACTACATCGCAGACCGCATTCAGCGCCTGCTCAACCTTTGCGACCTCCTTGCCGCCCGCAGCCGCACTATCGGGACGGCCCCCGCCGTTTCCGGCGGTCATCTTGGCGATCTCGCGAACAAGGTTTCCTGCGTGGGCACCGCGCGCCACCGCATCCTTACCGCAGGCAGCGGCAAAGGTGACCTTGTCCTCCTTGACGAGAGCAAGAAGAATAACTGTATCGGGGTAATCGGACTTAACTATATCGCAAGCGGCACGAAGAGAATCGGCATCGTCGCCCCAGAACTTAGCGGCAACCGTCTTTACTCCTCCAAGGTCGACCGCCTGTGACAAGAGTCGGTCAAACTGAGCCGACGCGATCTTGCTGTTGAGACTGTCGATGACGCCGTCCTTGCGCTTGTTGTCCCCCGAAAGAGCACGCACGCGCTCGGCGATCTCCTCGGGCTTGCCTGCCTTTGCGGCAGACATAGACTCGTTGATGACCGAGGCGTAACGCTCAAGCAGCTTGAGCATTCCGAGACCTGTTACCGCTTCGATACGGCGTACGCCTGCGGCTACCGAGCCTTCGGAAATTATGCGGAAAAGTCCGAGCTTGGAGGTGTTGTCGACGTGGGTACCGCCGCAAAGCTCGATGGAGCAATCCTTGGCATTTACAACGCGAACGGTGTCGCCGTACTTCTCGCCAAAGAGTGCCATAGCACCCAGCTTCTTGGCCTCTTCGATGGGCATCTCGGTCATAGTGACCTCGACACCCGACAGAATAGACTGGTTGACGGCAAGCTCTACCGCCTTTATCTCGTCGGCGGTAAGTGCCGAGAAATGAGTGAAGTCAAAGCGCACGCTGTCAGCGGTCACGAGCTGACCTGCCTGCTCAACGTGGGTGCCGAGCACCTTGCGAAGTGCCGCCTGAAGCAGATGGGCGGCGGTATGGTTGCGCATTATGGAGAGTCTGAGCTCACGGTCGACCTTAGCAGTAACGGTATCGCCGACGCTGATGATACCGCTGACCTCGCCCGCGTGCATAAAGACGCCCTCGCGGCTCTTTTGGGTGCCTTCAACATTAAGGGTGCCGGTTGCGCACTCGATGACACCGGTGTCACCCACCTGTCCGCCGCTTTCAGCATAAAACGGGGTGGTGTCAAGCACCAGCACCGCCTGCTGTCCTTCGCTGACCGAGTCGACCCTCTCGCCGTCGCAGAGAATGGCGGTAACCTTCGCCTCGGCTTCGAGACGGTCGTAACCGACGAACACCGTCTCATTCTCATCGGCAAGCAGGTTCTGCTCACCCTTCCAGGCATCAGCGCCTGCATTCTTGCGCGCGGCACGGGTGTCCTTTCTGTACTGGTCGTATATCTTGCGGAAGCCCTCGACATCCACCTCGATGCCGCGGTCGGCAAGTATCTCAACCGTCAGGTCGATGGGGAAACCGTAGGTATCCTGAAGCTTAAATGCCTCCTCGCCCGACAGCTTGTCACCCGTATTGGCGGCAACGAAGTTGTCAAGTATCTGCATGCCCTGATCGATGGTCTTAGCGAAGTTCTCCTCCTCGACCTGAACCACCTTTTTAATAAGGTCGCGCTTCTGTGCAAGCTCAGGATATGCGCTCTCGTTTTCCTGAATGACGGTGTCGACCACTTCGTTAAGGAAGATGCGGTCGATGCCGAGCAGGCGGCCGTGACGTGCCGCACGGCGAAGCAGACGGCGCAGGACATATCCGCGTCCGCTGTTAGAGGGCATAATGCCGTCACCTATCATAAAGGAGGTGCTCCTGATGTGGTCGGTGATAACGCGCAGGGAGACGTCCTTCTTCTCATCGGTCTTATATTCTACCCCTGCGATGCGGCTGATGTGCTTCATTATGTTCTGCACGGTGTCGACTTCAAAGAGGTTGGCGACGTCCTGCATCACGCAGGCAAGGCGCTCAAGACCCATTCCCGTATCAATATTCTTCTGAACAAGGTCGGTGTAATTGCCCTGTCCGTCGTTGTTGAACTGGCTGAAAACGTTGTTCCACACCTCAACGAAGCGGTCGCAGTCACATCCGACACCGCAGTCGGCCTTGCCGCAGCCGTACTGCTCGCCGCGGTCAAAGTATATCTCTGAGCAGGGACCGCAGGGGCCGGAGCCGTGCTCCCAGAAGTTGTCCTCCTTGCCCAGACGCTTCATATGGTCCTCTTTTACGCCGACCTCCTTGGTCCAGATGTCCCAAGCCTCGTCGTCCTTTTCATAGACCGAGCAATATATCCTGTCGACAGGCATCTCGAGGACCTTGGTGAAAAATTCCCAAGACCAATGGATAGCCTCCCTCTTGAAATAATCACCGAAGGAAAAGTTGCCGAGCATCTCGAAGTAGGTGCCGTGACGGGCGGTATGACCTACGCGCTCGATATCGGGGGTGCGGATGCACTTCTGGCAGGTGGTGACGCGGGTGCGCGGAGGAGTCACCTCGCCGGTGAAGAAGCGCTTCATCGGTGCCATACCCGAGTTGATAAGCAGAAGGCTGTTGTCGTTGTTGGGCACAAGCGAATAGCTGGGCAGACGCAGATGTCCCTTTGACTCAAAGAAAGACAGATATTTCTCTCTCAGGTCGTTGAGCGATGTCCATTGCATAATAAATTTCTTCCTTTCCTTTGGCGGCACAAAAAAAGAGTCCTCGCGTCCACATGGGACGGAAAACTCCGCGGTACCACCCAAATTGTCGGGCACGGCCCGACCACTCAAAGCCCTTAACGCAGGCATACGCCGCACTCATCGCGCGAAGCTCGGGAGCCGGCACGCGCCACGGTCACGAACGGTCACACCAACCCCGTTCTCTCTGAAGCGACCGACTTATCGCTTTTGCTCCGTCACAGCCTATTATTTATGGTTTTATTATATCACTCAGCCCGAATTTGTCAAGTGACTTTTGCTCATTACCCAACCAATCCGGCCTGTGCCATAGCGTCGGCGATCTTTTTGAATACGGGGGCGCAGTCAACGGCACCTCCCTCCCCGTTTTCGCGCAGGACGACGATGGTATATTTGCCGCTGTCTTCGGGGTAAAAGCCCGCAAACCACGCCTGTTTTATCAACTTGGAGTCCACCACCCAGCCTGTTTCGGCGGTGGCGGTCTTGCCCCCTGCTCCGTATTGCTCGGGCTTGGCCGACTTACCCGTTCCCTGCTCAACAACACCGCACATCATCTGGCGCAACAACTCCGCCTGTTGCTGTGAAAGCACGCGCAGAGGCTCAGCAGGCTCGAGCCTGTCAATTTTCTCGCCGTCGGTGGTGCCTTCAACGATGCCCGGAGTGACGAGGTAGCCGCCGTTGGCCACCGCCGCAACCATCGTCGCAACGTGCAAGGGGGTCAGCATCAGGTCGCCCTGCCCAAAGGAGAGGTTGGCGAGGGCGGCAGGCCGCGTTTTCAGTTCAGCAAGGTTTGGCAAAGTGCCTGCCGTCGCCGTAAGAGACTTAGCGAGAGAATAGGCGCGGTTA
>JAZTZA010000198.1:0-5968 GCA_045637185.1 Acutalibacteraceae bacterium | reverse complement strand
CAAGCAGGAAGCAGGCGGTGGAGAGAGCATCGGCAATCAGCCCCTCGCAGCAGACCACCGTAACCGAACCGAGCCCCGTTTCGCAGGGGTAACCGGTGGTGCCGCTTAAAATGTGGTGATAGCGTTTGCCGTCGGCCTCAAAATACCTCTCCGAGTTGCCCGAGGTGGAGACGAACTCCCCTTGAGATAACGAGAGAATACCTTTGGTGCGGTTGCGGTCATCGGGGTCGGCAACTGCAACCTTCCATTTTTCGCCCGACGGCTTCTCGCCGCAGGCAACTATGCTTCCGCCGACCGAAAGGACACCGATTTCGCCCTTTTTCAACATTATATCATATAAAACGTCACACGCAAGCCCTTTTCCGACAGAGCCGAGATCCATTTTCGAGCCGTCGGGAAGAATGACCTCATCCCCATCGACCTCAATCCTGCTCTTGCAGAGCAAAAGCCGCTCGGCTATCTCGTCTTGGTCGGGGACAACGGGGTCCTCGCCCGTTATGTCCCACAGCTCGCACAGGGGCCTCATCAGCAGGCTGTACTCGCCGCCTGTCGCCTCGCATATCGGCAAAAGTTTGCCAACCGCCTCAGCAAGCAGGGCATTCTCCACCCTCTCGCCTTGATTGAGACGTGCAACTGCCGAGCCCTCGACGTTCCACGAAAGCTGATTTTCAAGTGCGGTTATTTCTTTAAGCAAGTCGGCGGCATTTGCCCCGTCGCCGTAAAGGGTTAGGGTAATGGCGGTATCCATCGCAAAGCCGTGGGTGGTGGCAGGCTTTGCCTTGCAACCGCAGAGGGTCAGGCAGCAAGCCGCAAGCAACAGCGCCGCTATACGACGCGCCGCCCTCACGACTGCGCCTCCATTTCTTCAAGCATCTCGCTGAGCCGAGCCCACTCGTCAAGCAGGTCCTCCTGCTTTTTGGTAAGCTGGTCAATCCTCTCGGTCAGCTCGACTGCCTTTTGATAATCGGCGGCGACCTGCGGGTCGGAAAGAGCATCGTTGCTCTCGGCAAGCTCCAGATCGACCTGCTCAAGCTCCTTTTCAACCGCAGCTACGCGGCTTTTGGCCTTTCTCAGTTGGGATTGCCATTCCTTCTTGGCCTTGTAGGCTTCGCCGCCGGCACCCATCTTTTTCTCAGGTGCAGGTGCTTCGCTTACAGGCTGACGCTTGCCCATATAGTAGGTGTAGTTACCGTTGTAAACGGTGACGCCGCCTTCCTCCATAACAAATATGCGGTCGGCAAGGCGGTCTATGAATCTTCGGTCGTGGGAGACGATGAGCATTGTTCCGCCGTAGTCGGCAAGAGCCTGCTCAAGTGCCTGTCGGGAGTATACGTCGAGGTGGTTGGTCGGCTCGTCGAGGAGCAAAAAGTTGTTGCCCTCGAGCATCATTTTGAGTATCATAAGCCGAGCACGCTCACCGCCCGAAAGCTCCCCGACCGTCTTGAACACATCGTCGTTGCGGAACAAAAAGGCCGCCAACGCTCCCCTTATCTCGCTTTGGGTCTTGTCGGGGAAGTCGTCCCATATCTCGTTGAGGGCGGTCTTTTCGGGTGAAAGGGTGCTCTGGGTCTGGTCGAAATAGCCGACGCTGACCGCCGCGCCGAAGCGCACCGAGCCCCCCTCTTTAAGCAACTGCTTGAGCAATGTAGTCTTGCCGCAGCCGTTAGCGCCGAGCAAAAAGACCCTCTCGCCCCGCTTTATCGTGAAGTCGACGTCGCGGTAGAGCAGATTGTCCCCGTATGCAAAGGAAAGGCCGTCGGCGGCGACAACATCGTTGCCCCCGACCATTCGGGGCGTGAACTGAAAGCGTATGCCCTCGGTCTCGGCCTCGGGCTTTACGAGGGATTCACGGAGTTTATCCACCACCTTCTGCTTTGAGTCGGCGGTGCGTATATTCTTCTCGCGGTTCCATTGGTGCTGCTGACGAATGACCGCCTCAAGCCGCTCGATCTCCTGCATCGTGTTCTCGTAATGGCGGCGCGCAACCTCGCGTTGCTCCTCTTTCAGCTCGAGGTAGCGGGTATATGAGCCCTTGTAGTCGGTCAGCCGCCCGTTCTCTATCTCAAGGGTACGGGTGGTCACCGCATCAAGAAAATAGCGGTCGTGGGAGATGATGATGGCGGCGCCCGAATAGTTCTTCAGGTAGGCCTCGAGCCATTCGACCGAGTCGATATCAAGGTGGTTGGTCGGCTCGTCAAGGAGCAACAGCTCGGCACCCGACAGAAGCAGTCGGGCAAGCGAAATTTTGGAAAGCTGACCTCCGCTCAAGGCCGAAAGGGGCAAATTAAGCTGTTCCTCGGTCAAGCCGAGACCCAGCAGGGCGCTTCGGGTACGGGCGCGAAAGGTCAGTCCGCCCTTGGCCTCAAATTCTTCGCGCAGACGGTGCTGGCGCTCGATTACACCCTCGTCACCCTCAGAGAGTCGCTCGGTCAGCGCCTCAAGCTCGGCTTCGGCATCGATCAGGTCGCTGAATATCTCCAACGCGGCATCAAAGGCCGACTTCTCGCCCTTTGCGGCGACGATCTGCTCCATATAGCCGATACGCAGGCCCTTCATCCTCGCAAAGCCGCCTGCATCGGCGGTCAGCTCACCCGTTATCAGCTTGAAAAGGGTGGTCTTGCCGCAGCCGTTGGCACCGATCAGCCCGACCTTTTCACCGTTTTGTATCTCAAAATCAGCAGGCGCAAAGAGGGTCCTCTCCCCGAAACTCAGGGTCACACCCCTTGCCGACAGTACAGCCACGCGCAACACCTCCCATTCGACATAATTATCTTTTTTATTATAACATATGTTTTAACTATTGACAATCGATAAAAGAGAAGTTAATATGAAAAATGTAACCAATTACACCGGTAGGCAAGGCTACCGCACGGATATGGATTGATACCGCGAAGCAGTGGAGACACTGCCAGCCGGTCAACAGGGCTCGTCGAATCAAGGCGTGACCTAACTCAGTTTCACCGCCGTGCGAAGTTAAAGCTCAGACGGATAAGCGAGAAGACCTTTTGGCCAATTCACACCGTCGGAGCAAGCTCTGACGGTTTTTTGTTTGCAAAATTCATAAAATAAAGGAAGTGAGCGTATGGACCCCGTTGGGCCGAGTTTTTACATTTTTGATGCAGTCTGGCAGGCGGGCTCCCTGCGCCCTTTTTGACCGACCTGCATCCTTTCGCCCCCGTGTAACCCAATGTGAAAGGAGTAGTTCCAATGGATATTCAGAAAATTTATCAGTTCCTTGAAGAAAAGCAGTACCGTCTGCTTCGTGAGATGCTTGAAGATATCAATCCCGCCGATATCGCCTTGCTCTTGGAGGAGTTGGACGAAAATTCGCGCGCCGTTGTCTTTCGCTTGCTGTCAAAGACCTCGGCGGCCGAAAGCTTCGTTGAGCTTGAAAGCTCGACCCAGTCCACCCTTATCCGCGTTTTCAGCGACCGCGAGCTCAAGGAGATAGTAAACGAGCTGTACGTCGACGACTTTGTCGACATAGTCGAGGAGATGCCTGCCAACGTCGTGCGCCGCATCCTCAACCAGACCGACGCTCAGACCCGTCGGGTCATAAACGAGATACTCAAGTACCCCGACGACAGCGCAGGAAGCGTGATGACGGTCGAGTATGTCGCGCTCAAGTCGGGCATGACGGTTACCGATGCCCTCGCTAACATCAGGCGCACCGGCATCGACAAGGAGACCATCTACAACTGCTACGTCGTCGACAGCAACCGACACCTGCTCGGTGTCGTCACCGCCAAGAGCCTTCTGCTCGCCGACTCGGACGAGGCCATCGACAACCTCGCAGAGCGGGATATTATATCGGTCACCACCCTCGAGGACAGGGAAGACGTTGCAAAGAAGTTTGCCAAATACGACCTGCTCGCCATTCCCGTCGTCGACAGCGAAAACCGACTGGTCGGTATCGTCACGGTTGACGACGCTATCGACGTTCTTGAAGAAGAGGCCACCGAGGATATGGAAAAAATGGCGGCTATCACCCCGACCGACAAGCCCTATTTCCACACAGGTGTCATTCAGACCTGGCTCAAGCGCATCCCGTGGCTTTTGCTGATGATGGTGACCGCCACCTTTACGGGACTGGTCATTCAGCAGTACGAGACTGCCCTCGCCGCGCAGGTCGCCCTGACAGCTTTCATCCCGATGCTGATGGGCACGGCGGGCAACTCAGGCTCGCAGGCGTCTGTGTCCATCATACGCGCACTATCCCTCGGAGATATCACTATGCGCGACTTTTTCAGGGTGGTAAGCAAGGAGCTCAGGGTGTCGGTACTCTGCGGTGTGACCCTTGCGGCCGCCAACTTCGTTAAGATGCTCATTTTTGACAGGGTGGATATTATGATATCGGCCACCGTCTGCCTCACCCTCGTCATAACCGTCATATTTGCAAAGCTCTTTGGAAGCATTCTGCCCATTCTCGCAAAGCGTGTCGGCTTTGACCCTGCCGTTATGGCGGCACCTTTTATCACAACGGTGGTTGACACCCTGTCGTTATTGGTGTATTTTAATGTTGCAACAACCCTTTTGGGTATTTAACGGAACGGTCCCTCAGGGCGTTTCAAAGGAGAGAGGCTTATGAAATACCGTATCAAAGATTACCCTGAATATCGCGAGCAGGTCAATGCGATGAGCGTTGACGAGTTGCTGATGGCGGTGGTCTGCCCTAACATTTGGAAGGGACGCCCTGCTATCCGCGACACAGCGAGTGTATTCATCCATCCCGCAACCACCGAGGTTGCCGCCGCCCGTGCCGCTGAGGTCAACGAGGGCAGAGAGCTTCCTGCCGTCCTCGTGTCCGATATGGAATACGGCCCCGGCAATATGATACTGGGAACCACCTCCTTCCCGTCAATGCGTGCCGCCGCTGAGGCAGGCGACGAGGAGCTTGCCTATCAGATGGGCGTCATCGCCGCAAAGGACGCACGTGCCGCAGGATATCATTGGACCTTTGGCCCCGTTGTCGACATTCTCGAAAACCACTTTAACCCCATCGTCAACATCCGCACTCCCGGCGAGGACGCCGACACCGTTATCCGATATGCAGGCGCCTATATGCGCGGACTGCAGGACAACGGACTGGCCGCTACCCTCAAGCATTTCCCCGGTGACGGACTTTGTAAATTTGACCAGCACCTGACCACCGCCGTCAATCCTCAGACCCGTGAGGAGTGGGACGAAAGCTTCGGCAAGGTCTACTCCGATCTTATCGAGCAGGGTGCCAAATCGGTTATGATCGGCCACATCGCCCTGCCCTCATACGACGAGATAGACGAGCAGACGGGGCTTTATCCCCCTGCCACCGTTTCGCGCAACCTTATGACCGGTCTGCTTAAAGAGAAGCTCGGCTTCGAGGGAATCATCGTTTCCGACGCCGTTAATATGGGCGGTATTGCCAACTATACATACCTCTATGACGGCCTCGCCCGTTTCCTTGAGGCAGGCGGCGACTGTCTGCTCTTTGTGCGCGACCTCGACGAGTACAAGGTCGAGATGAAGAAGTGCATCGACGCAGGTGTGCTGACCCTCGAGGCCCTGCGCGACCGCGCCTACCGTATGACCTGCTTCAGACGCGAGATCACCAACGAGGCGAGCGCGCCTTTCACTCCCGTCGTTCGCGAGGAGGCCGAAAAGGTCGCTCAGGAGATGGCCGAAAAGTGCGTAAAGCTTGTTCGCGACCGCAAGGGCATCCTGCCTATTAAACTGACCAAGAAATCGAAGGTCGCACACGTCGTGCTTCACAACAACTCGGTCAAGGACTTCACCTGCACCGAGGATCTCTCCCGCCGCATCGGTGAGCGTTGCACCGTCGATACCCTCGTTGATCCGGGCCCCGAGAGGCTGAGAACTATCGCCTGCGAGGGTGAGTATGACCTCATCATCTGCTCGGTGCTTACTTCCCCCGATTACGCGACCAATGCCGTTCATCTTTCGGGTGCTATGGCGCGCAATATGAGCTGGG
>JAZTZA010000197.1:0-11363 GCA_045637185.1 Acutalibacteraceae bacterium | reverse complement strand
AGGTTGATGCTGCCCGATATGTCGGCACCGAGCGGAGCAAGCACGTCGGTGGCGTAAAATCCGCCCGAGCCGTTGCCCGCGTCGACGACGAAATGCAGTCCCTCGAGGGGCTTCTCCCACGGCATAACGCCTAAGCCGTCGGTGATCTTTTTTCTCAAATATGTAGCATACTCGGAAAGGAAGTTGCAGGGAATGATCTTGCCGTAGGTGGCAACCGAATAGAGCTTTTCACTCTGGGCAATGTCGATGATATCGCTGATATCCTTGCCGTCAAGACCACCTTCACGGGTGAAGAATTTGAGTCCGTTGCGCTCGAAGGGGTGGTGGCTCGCTGTAATGGAAATGGCGGCGTCACAGCCCTTGAGTACGGTGGTCATAAACATAGCGGGGGTGGTGCACATTCCGCAGTCAAGCACCTGCATGCCCGACTTGTTAAGGGCATGGATGAGCGCGTTTTTGATGCGCGGGCCCGAAAGCCTGCAGTCGTGGCCGACGGCAACGACCGTCTGGTCAGGGCAACCCCTCTTGTAAAGCCAGGTTGCGAAGGCACGACCAAGCAGAAATACAACGTCGTCGGTCAGGGTAACCTCCTGATTATTGACGCCTTCAATGGCGACACCGCGAATATCGGTTCCGCTTTTAAGCTTGAGAAGATCCATATAATTATTCCTTTCCGTCTATTTTTCCGTTGGTGATCCGAATCACGCGAGAGGTAAGCTCGGCGATGGACATATCGTGGGTTATCATAATGACAGTGTGGCCCTTTGCGGCCATTGAACGCAGGATGTCGGTGACCTGAAGTGCGGCATCGGGGTCGAGGTTTCCCGTTGGCTCATCGGCGAGGACGAGCATCGGGTCGGCGGCGATGGCGCGTGCGATGGCCACCCTCTGACATTGACCGCCCGAAAGCTGACAGGGCAAATGCTTTGCACGCTGGGCCAGACCCACACGCTCAAGCGCCTGCTGAGCCATCTGCCTGCGTTCGCGGTAATGCAGATTTCGGTAAATAAGTGGAAGCTCCACATTTTCCAAGGCGGTCAGGGAAGGAATAAGGTTGTGGTTCTGAAAAACGAAGCCCACCGACCGATTCCTTATCTTTGCAAGGGAGCCTTGGGAAAGGGATGAAACATTCCTATTATCTAAATAATACATTCCCGCGCTCTGAATGTCAAGACAACCGAGAATATTCATCAAAGTTGATTTACCCGAACCCGACGGGCCCGTAATGGCAAGAAACTCCCCCTTGTCGGCGGAAAAACTAACCTTATCAAGCGCATAAACGGGGGTTTGCGCGCCGTTATAGACCTTGCTGAGACCTTCAACCTGAACTACGGGCATAAAAGACATCCTCTCTTTTTGTAAGATAATGTATTAAAAAGTTGTTAAGATTTTGTAATAATTATGGATTTAATTGACTTTTAGCGTCGAAAGGTATATAATCTTTACAACTGAAAGTATGCCCTGAAGAAGCATTGGTATACTATAACTACTCGCGCAGGAGAGGAAGATTCAGCATGAAGCGTCGTGTCGACCGCATAAACAGTGAACAGTCGCTGGATTCCTACCGCTCAAAAGGAAGAAAAAACGGATTACGTATTTTTCTGACGGTGCTTTCGGTCGTCTTGTCGATCGTTATCGTCTTTTGTTCGGTGGGCTATATTTATATAAAAAGTTTGCTTTCTAACATCGAACGTGTCGAGGTCAACGAGGAAAGCATCGGCGTAACGAGCGAAGCGGAAAAGATATACGAGGACTATACCAATATCGCCCTCTTCGGACTTGACACACGCGAGAAGGATGACGAGGGCAGAAGCGACGCCATTATGATCGTCAGCATTGACCGCGTTCACGGCAAGATAAAGCTTACCTCCATCGCCCGCGACAGCTATGTCGAGATCGAGCGCAAGGGCAAGGTGACTCACGACAAGATAACTCACGCGTGGATGTACGGCAAGCACGAGCTGGCCATCAAAACGCTGAACCAGAACTACCGGCTCAATATCACCGACTTCGTGTCGATGAACTTCTATCAGTTTGCCGAGATAATCGATTACATCGGCGGAGTTGATATCGACGTCAGCCGCAGTGAAAAGAACGTTATGAATGAGTACTATATCCCATATCTTAATTCCTACGGCATAAAGTGCGATTATATTACAAAAACAGGTATGCAGCATCTGTCGGGCGGACAGGCCTTGGCATATTCGCGCAACCGCTACACAGGCTCGGACATTGACCGCGGCAACCGTCAGCGCGAGGTCATTATGGCGATGTACGATCAGGTCAAGACGATGCCGGTCAGCAAGTTCCCGACCCTTATCAAGAAGGTGCTTGCCCAGTGTACCACCTCGATGACCGACAGCGAGATGCTCGACCTTGCCACCTGGGCGGCGACTGCTCAGCCTGAGTTTGAGCAGTTGGGACTGCCGACCGAGCTCAAGACCGATATGATAAACGGAATTTCCTACGTGGTCTACGACCTTGACGATGCCGCCATCGAAATACGCAACTTCATACACGAAACGGGCAATTACGCACCGTCCAAAAAGGAAGAAGTCTCAAGCGTATCAGGAAACTAAGCAATTATCTTTTTTCGTCACACAGGGGAGTGAAAGGATTGAAAAATAACGTCGAGCGCCGCGACCATCCCGTAAAGCCGCAGAGCAAGCCGGTTTACGAGTTTATAAAACGCGTTTTTGACGTCGTTATGTCGGCGTTGGCGCTTGTTATTCTGTCACCCCTGTTTCTCGTGGTGGCGATTCTCATTCGTCGTGACGGCGGCCCTGCATTTTTCAAGCAGGTGCGTGTCGGCAAGGACGGCAAGACCTTTATGCTCTACAAATTTCGCAGTATGGTGGTGGGCGCCGATTCCCCCGAAATGCTCGCCAAGGTGCAGGAGCTAAACGAGCTTGACGGCCCTGCCTTCAAGGCGGCGAAGGACCCGCGCATCACCCCCATCGGCCGCTTCTTGCGCAAGACCAGCATTGATGAACTGCCCCAGCTCATCAATATTCTCAAAAATGAGATGACCATCGTCGGCCCCCGTCCTCCTCTTGTTCACGAGGTGGGCTGGTACGACGATTATCAAAAGCAGCGTCTGAGTGTCAAGCAGGGTCTTACTTGCTTCTGGCAGTGCAGCGGCCGCAACAATCTCAGCTTCGACGAGTGGATCGAGCTTGACCTCGACTACATCGAACAGCGCAGTCTTTGGACCGATCTTAAAATCCTGATCAAGACCGTGCCTGCCGTCCTTTCGGGCGACGGAGCCAGTTGATCCAATAATAAATCTGCGGTCAACACCGCAAACAGCGTGGCACATATCTACCGCTTCATCGGGAGGCCTATATATGTGCCGCTTTTTCTCTTTTGGAGGTGCCTATGAGGATAAAGGTTATCGTTGCCGCCCATAAGCGATGCACTATGCCGCTCGACGAACTCTACCTGCCCTTGCAGGCGGGAGCGGCCCTTCACGACCCTATCGGGTTTGAAAGGGACGATTCGGGCGACAGTATTTCTGCAAAAAACGGCGGGTTTTGTGAATTGACCTGTCTTTATTGGGCGTGGAAAAATCTGCAGGCCGACTATGTCGGACTCGCCCATTACCGCCGCCATTTCAGAGGCAAGGGCAAGCAGGTACTGACCCTCGCCGAAGCAGAAAAATTGCTCAGCGACACCGATATCGTCCTGACCAAGAAGCGCCGTTATTACATCGAGACCCTCTATGACCACTATGCGCATACCCACGCGGTCAAACCGCTTGATACTGCGGGCGAGATAATTGCTCAGAAGTATCCCGAATACTTGCCCGAGTTTGAGCGGCTCAAAAAGCGTACAAGCGCCCATATGTTCAATATGATGATAATGCGCCGTGACCTTTTCGACCGATACTGCGAGTGGCTCTTCGATATCCTCTTTGAGCTTGAGCAAAGGGTGGACACGACTGGTATGAGCGCCTTTGACGCGCGCTTTTACGGCCGCGTAAGTGAGCTGTTGCTCGACGTGTGGCTTAATACAAACGGATGCTCCTACAAGGAGATACCGTTTGTATATACCGAAAAGGTCAACCGCATCAAAAAGGCCGTCGGTTTTTTGAGTGCAAAATTCCTTGGCAAAAAGTATGACAAAAGCTTTTAAGGTAAAAAGGAGGTGCTGTTGTGAGCGAAATGTCTCAGCCATTGATCAGCGTTATCGTCCCCGTTTATAAAACGCAGGAATATCTGACAAGGTGCGTCGACTCTCTGCTCGCGCAGACCTACCGCAACCTTGAAATACTGCTTATCGACGACGGCTCACCCGATGAGTCGGGTGCGATCTGCGACCGCTTCGCCAAAAAGGATGAGCGCGTTCGCGTCATCCACAAGGAAAACGGCGGAATATCCGATGCGCGCAACTGCGGACTTGACAATTTCACAGGCGAATATTTCGTCTTTGTGGATTCCGATGACTATGTCCGCGCCGACTACGTCGAATACCTGTATAAGCTTATCTGCGACTTTGACTGCAAATTGGCCGTCTGCGGCTACGACGTGCATTTCAGCGACGGCAACAGCATTATAAACAAGGCGGTCGAGCGTTACACCGTCAGCGCAAAGGAATGTATGGAGCGGCTCTTTTACGACGAGTTCGTTACCGTCGGCCCGTGGGCGAAGATATATCACCGCTCGCTGATAGGGGAGATACGCTATCCCTTCGGCAAGCTGTTCGAGGACGCGGGCACCACCTATCGCTTTATTATGAAATGCGACCGCATCGCCTTTGGCGAGGCCAGCAAGTATTTCTACGCAATGCGCAGTCAGTCGATAGTCACCTCCGATTTCAATCCCCACAAGATCGACCTGCTCGAGATGTCGGACGCTATGTGCGATGCGGCCGAGGAGTGTTGGCCCGAGCTTGCCAAGGCAAGCCTGCGGCGCAGGGTGTACGTTCGCTTCAGCACCTTAAATCAGATGCTTGACACCGATGCTTTCCCCGAGAAAAAGGCTGAGATGATAGCCTTTGTCCGTGCAAACAGGCACGCCGTCCTGCGCGACGACAGGGCACCTCTGCGGGACAAGCTTGCACTAATGATGATTACCTTCGGGTATAAATTCTACCGCTTCGGATGGAAGTTATATCTTAAGCTATATAAATAAGAGGTACGGTTTATGAAACTTTTGGTCGGTTACCTGATCGACGGCCGTCACAGCGGCATTGATAAATATTTGCTGAACCTGACCGAGCAGGCGGTGCGCGAGGGAGTGCGTATGGACTTTTTGACCAACGCCATCGACCCCGAGCTGAAGGAAAGGCTCGACCTTATCGGAAGTCAGCTTTACGAGATTCCCACCCTCAAGACCCCTCTTTCGCAGTACAAGGCCATCCGTCGCATAGTCGAGCTTGGCAACTACGACGGCGCATATTTTAATATATCGGAGCCGCTGAATATGATCGGACTTCTCGCCGCGCATAACTGCGGCCTGCCCGTCAAGGTCCATTCTCATAATTCTGCATCGGGCTCGGAAAACGCCTTTGCGCGTTTTCTCCGCGGATGTATCAGTTTTGTCTGTCGTCCTGTTGTCAACCGCTCTGCCGATGTGCGCCTTGCTTGCTCAGGAAAGGCGGCTAAGTGGCTTTTCGGCAACCGCGCGAGCGATACTAAGATAATTTATAACCCCGTCGACGAGGATAGGTTTGCATTTAACCCCGAACTGCGCGCAAGGGTGCGCGAGGAATTGGGACTTTCCGACTCGACGGTGATTCTTCACGTCGGGAATATGCTTTATGCAAAGAATCAGTCGTTTCTGCTTGATATCTTTGCCAAAATGGCGGAGATTCAGGAAAATGCTGTGCTTTTGCTTGTCGGCTCAGGCCCCGATGAGCAGATGCTTAAGGAAAAGACGGCCTTGCTCGGACTTGAGGACAAGGTGCGGTTTTTAGGTGTTCGCACCGATGTTGACGAGCTTTATCAGGCGGCCGACGTCTTTGTTTTCCCGTCAAGAAACGAGGGCCTGCCCATCGCCGCACTCGAAGCGCAGTTTTCTGGCCTGCCCTGCCTTATGAGTACCGAAATAACAAGCGAGACCCTTCTTGCCCCCAACGCCGCCCAAATGAAACTGAGGCAGTCTGCGTCCGAATGGGCACAAAAGGCGCTTGATATGGCAAATCAGCCTCGTTGCGCAGGACAGATACCTGCCGAGCTTCGCAACCGCTTTTCGCGCGTCCATCAGGACGAAATGTTGCGCGAGTTGCTGTTACAGGATTGGAGGAAGACCCCTTGACCCGTAGAGAAAAATTGACTGACATCGGCGAGATAATTTTCAAGCTGATGTTTTTGACGGTCGGCTTTCTGCAGTACAGCAGCCTGACCTTCGGCAACCCTGTCATTTCGTGGATACAGTGGCCGATGCTCGCCCTTGGCGTAGTTTTGCTCGCCTTTAGGGTGAAGGATTGGAAAGAGTATGCCGCCACCAAGGGCTTTTGGCTCTTGATCCTTTTCGCCCTGTCCTACCTCATATCATCGGTGGTGAATATAGGCTACGGATGGTATGACAACCTTCGCTTTTTAGCCTTTCTCGGCCTTGAAATAACCCTGCTTTATTCCTACTCAAAGGCTTCGCCCGACGAGACCTCGCGCCGCCATACCGAGATATGTATGTGGTACTATATCTCTTTGACCTTCCTGCTCAGCCTGCTGAGCTTTGCCTTTTTGTTCCTCGGTGTCAAGGCGATATTCGAGCAGGACTTCGGCCCGACCTATAATATCGGCTTTTGGTGGGGACGGCTTTTCGGCGCATATTGGGACCCCAACATCGCCGCGGTTATGGCGGTGATATGCTGTGCCTTCTGCGTTGCCCTTTTCGTAAAGTATAAGCATTGGCTCATACGTACCTATCTCGTGCTGAATGTCTTGCTCCAGCTCGTTTATATCGAGTTTTCCGACTCCCGTGCAGGAAAGGTCTGCCTTATCGTTGCAACGGCGGTGCTCGGCTTTATGTATGCCTTGCGCCTGCTCTCGGTCAAAAAGGCGGTGCTGAGGGTCGCTTTATCCTTGGCGGTCGCAGTCGTTGTGACGGTTTGTGCTCTTGGAGTTGTCGCATTGAGCGGAGAGGTGTATAATAATACCGTTGCCGAAATGGAGGACGTCGCAGGCGAGGAGGTCTACCTCGAGCCGATAGGCAGGGAGGGGGACATCGCTCAGGATGTGTCTAACCGCCGATTTGATATCTGGGGAAGTGCCCTTGAACTCTTCCGCTCGAGTGCTGTCGTCGGCGTTTCCCACGGCAACATCGTTGCCTACGCCGAGGAAAACCTGCCCGACACCTATATCATAAACAACGACCATATGGTCTTTAACACGATGCACAATGTCCTCGTTGACATTCTCGCGTCGCAGGGTATAATTGGACTTGGACTTTTTCTTGCCGCAGCAATCGTCATCGCCGTCGGTATTCTCAAAAAGATGCCACGCTACTTTGCATCAAAGCATTTTTACACCTATGCCGCACTCTTTGCGGTCGTGCTCACCGCCTTGGTTTCGTCGATGTTTATGACCGAAATCGTATATGTCATCAGCCCCCTGACCCTCATTTTCTGGGTGTCGGCAGGCTGTCTTTCCCACGCCGAATCGAACTGATCGGAGGTCAAACCCCAAATGCAAAAGCTGCTTTCAATTTCCGTTGCCGCCTACAACGTCGAGGCCTTCATAGAGAAAAATCTGCAATCCTTCGTCGATAGCGGAGTACTTGACGACGTCGAGGTCTTGGTGGTCGACGACGGGTCAAGGGATTCGACCCCTCAGCTTGTGCGGGGGTATGCCGACCGCTACCCCGATTCCATTCGCCTGATTATGCAGGAAAACGCGGGCCCCGGTTCGACCGTTAACACGGGACTTGCCAACGCTACCGGCCGCTATTTCCGTATGGTCGACGGCGACGATTGGGTCGACCCCGAAGCATTCAGCCGGCTTGTCGGCTTTTTACGGGAAAGCGACGCCGATATGGTGGTCTGCAACCACGAGGAAGTGGACAATGATACTAATGAGCATTTTCTCAAGACAGTCACAGGCGCCGAGCCTTATAAGGTTATGCCGACGGGCGAATTTTTGGAGTCTCTCTCGCGTATTTCGATGCACGACACCGTATACCGCACCGACCTGCTCAAAGATAACGGCATCCGCCTTTTCAACTGTTTTTACACCGATGCGCAGTACCTTTATTTCCCGATGCTTTGCGCCAAAACGGCCGTTTACCTGCCCGAAAGCGTATATCAATACCGCGTCAGTCTCTCTACCCAAAGTATGAGCATTTCGAGTATGCAGCGCAACACCGAAATGCACCAAAGGGTGCTTTTCTCCTTGGTCGAGAGGTACGAGGAATATCTAAAATCAGGCACCGCCGACGAGAAGGTGGCTGCTTACGTCGCCGACGGTATCATATCGGTCGCAGGCGCCCAACTGAGCATCTTCCTCTCTTTTGCCCCCTGCAAAGAGAGAAAGGCCGACCTCTACAACTTCTTTGCGCGCTTAGAGGGTGCATCCGCTGATATCTACAGCCGCTTTTGCAATCTCAAAACGGTGCGTGCCCTTAAGTTAAAATTCACCTACCCGATGGTGTCACTTCTCCATCGCAGGAAATTAGGAATCGTAAAATGAAAAAGACTTCGCTAACCAAAAACTATATCTACAACCTCAGCTATCAACTGCTTGTGCTTGTTATTCCGTTGATAACTATGCCCTACATCTCCCGAGTTCTCGGGGATTACAACGTCGGCGTTTTCAACTTTATTCAGGCGGTTGTCGGCTATTTTGTGCTGTTCGGATGTGTGGGGCTGAACCTCTACGGTCAGCGCGAGATTGCCGCCTGCGGTGATGATCTGGTCAAGCGCAGCAAGGTGTTTTGGGAGCTTCAAACCATTCGCACCGTCACCGTCGGTGTTGCATTTTTGCTCTACACCCTTTGCGTAAAGCTGATGGTAAAGGAGATAAGCCTTTACTACTACCTTTTCAGCATCGAGATACTTGCTTCGATTCTGGACATAAGCTGGTTCTTCCAAGGCATCGAGCAGTTCAGGGTGCAGACTATAAGAAACCTCGCAGTAAAGGCAACGGGAGTAGCCTGTATCTTCCTTTTTGTCAAGACCGAGCAGGACCTCGCTATCTATATCGGCTGCTATGCCGCGACCGTGTTTTTGGGCAACCTTTTGTTGTGGTTCTGCCTGCGTGGCGACCTTGTCAGTATGCCGATGCATCAGCTCAGGCCCTTGCGCCACATCAAACCCGTGCTCATCGTCTTCCTGCCGCAGATAGCCACCTCTATCTACGCCCAGCTTGACAAGACGATGATAAAGTTCCTCTCCGACTTCAACGAGGTGGCCTATTACAGTCAGGCCGAGAAGATAGTCAAGCTCGTCTTGACGGTGGTCACCGCAATGGGATTGGTTATGCTTTCGCGCATTGCCATCAGCCACTCCAAAAAGGACAAGGAGCAGGTCATAAAATACATCAACAACTCCTTCAGGTACCTTTTCTTCCTGATGTGGCCCTGTATGTTCGGTTTTATGGCCATCGCCTACAAGTTCGTGCCGTGGTACTTTGGCGCAGGCTATGAAAAGGTAGCCCCCTGTATGATAGTGCTAAGCCCGATAATCGTTATGATCGGACTGAGCAACACCCTCGGCACCCAGTATCTCTTGCCCACCAATCAGATGAAATTTTATACCACATCGGTAATAGTAGGAGCCGTTACCAACGCGTTGCTCAATCTTATCCTGATAAAGCCGCTCGGCTGTATCGGCGCATCGATCGCCACCGTTTTGGCCGAGTTCGCGGTAACCGCTGTACAGTTCTGGTTCCTGCGCCACACCTTCAAGCCGACCATCTTGCTTCAGGGGTGGAAGAGCTTTTTCGCCGCCGTTGTAATGGGTGCGGCCGTGTGGCTCGTTTCACTTGCGACCGAGGTAAGCATCCTTAACACCTTTATCGAGATCGTCGTCGGAATTGTCGTATACGTTGCGGTGTTACTGTTGCTAAAGGACGACTTCTTCCTGTCAATGCTGCGCCGAGTACTGCGACGCGGTGAGCGTGACGCGGTATGATAGTGGTTGGATTTATAACCTGCGATCCATCACGCGAGCACGAATGTGCGGTCAAACTGCGGGATAAATTGCTGAAGGTTTATCTCGGAATAACCGATCCCGAGGGGTGCGTTTTCCGTACTGAAAAGGGTCGGCCCTGCCTGAGCGTAGAGGGCGCCGATATATCGGTGTCACATTCGTCGGGTGCGGTGGCGGTAGCTTTAAGCCTGCCTCAAGGTGTTGCAGAATGCAAAGAGCTTGCTGACTTGGTCAGGCTTGATGTTTTCGACATAACCGCATCCCGAATCGGTATCGATATCGAGGCTTTGAGCGGCAAGGATGACGAACGGTGCAAACAGATCGCCGAGCGGAAATTTACAGTCGGCGAGCAAACGGCGGTGGCTTTGGCCGCCGACCCCGTTGATGAATTTGTAAGGCTCTGGACCCAAAAGGAGAGCCTTTGCAAGCTGAGTGGGGAAGGGCTGTCGGGTCTGAAAGCTGCCGACACCCAAAACCTGCCGAACGGCAT
Source organism: Acutalibacteraceae bacterium (assembly GCA_045637185.1). Taxonomy (GTDB): domain Bacteria; phylum Bacillota; class Clostridia; order Oscillospirales; family Acutalibacteraceae; genus RGIG2206. The sequence continues at coordinate 784 of JAZTZA010000197.1, read as the reverse complement.
CCATATCCTGACCCGGACTATTGAGATAAACGGCGAAAAATACTATTTCAGCCTGAGCTATACTCAGTAAAAAACACATCGGTCGATTCAACCGATGTGTTTTTGCATATCCAAAGAATTATTTCAAAATTGTCGGGCACACTATCAGCAAAAGGGGAGTGTCTTATGAAACCGACAAAAAAAGAATACGACAAAATGACCAAAAAGGCTTCGCCGCCCTCTCCTAAGCTGAAAAACAGCCTTTTCGCCTTTTGTATCGGCGGCCTTGTCTGCACCTTGGGTCAGGTTCTGCTTAACTTATACATCGCCCTCGGTATCACGAAGACCGACTCGAAAACGCTGGTGTCGGTCACACTCATCGGGCTTACCGCCTTTTTCACTGCCCTGCACCTCTATGAAAAATATGCCAAGGTGGCGGGTTGCGGCTCGCTTGTGCCCATTACGGGCTTCGCCAACGCGATGGTATCGCCCGCGATCGAGTTCAAGGCAGAGGGTCAAATCCTCGGTATAGGCATCAAGATGTTCACCGTCGCAGGCCCTGTCCTCGTCTTCGGCATCACCGCCAGCGCAATTTATGGGGTTATTTATTGGATAACCACATTATTTTAACGGGCGGATGTGGGCATCCTCCCGCACAAAAGGCTTGACCGCTTGGTCAAGCCTTTGCTCTATTTCTCTAGTGTATCTCTTGAAATTATATTACCGAGACTGTCGGTGAACACGACTTCGATTTGTTCATCATTGATAATGAATCCGCAGCCGATGAAGCGGTCTTCATGAGGTT
>JAZTZA010000196.1:0-2993 GCA_045637185.1 Acutalibacteraceae bacterium | reverse complement strand
AGACCAACTTTGTCTTCCTAAGACCGCTTGGCCTCCGACTTGCTTTTTTGCTTTTAAGGTAAAAGTATTCAGCGTTGTAGGGGCAGCTTTCCTTGACCTTACAATCGTCGGTACATCTTTCGGCAGAGCCTTCGGGAGCCTTGCCCTCTTTGAAAAGATATGTTGAGCCATAGCTCGATACTGAGCGGCAATGCTTACCGATAAGCCAGAGCAAGAGGTCGGCATCGTGGCAGCATTTTGCAAGGATCATCGGGCTAGTCTGGTCGTCGCGTCGCCAATTACCGCGTACAAAGCTGTGGGCCTGATGCCAATATGCGACCTGCTCAATATGCTGAACCGTGACGATGTCGCCAATGGTGCCGTTATCAAGCATTTCCTTGAGGGTATCGTACAAAACAGTGTAGCGCAGAACGTGGCAAACGATGACCTTGCGTCCCGTTTCCTTGCAGACCTTCACTATCTCGCGGCACTCATCAAGACTGGGCGAAACGGGCTTTTCGAGTAATATGTGATAACCTTTTTTCATAGCTGCAATAGCCTGTGAAACGTGCTGTCTGTCCTGAGTACAGATGAACATCGCATCGGCAAGCTTGTCGGCCTTCAGCATCGATTCAACGCTGTCAAACCGGTTCTCCTGCGGCACATCAAAGGTGTCACCCGCGCGAACGACTCGCTCTGCGATGGGGTCGGCAACCGCGACTATCTTCATCTTGTCCGGATACTTGCTCTGCAACACTCCGTAGGAATGAAACCCGCGTGCGCCGCAGCCTGCAATTGCGATGGTACAGATCTTGTTTTGCATAACACATCCCCCGATTCCTATATTTACTGAAATTCTATTACACACATATTTTTTTGTCAATACTGTTTTCAGCCATTTAATATACATTATCAGACAAAGTGTGCAAATACCCTCTGTTGATTTTTAGGGCGCCTTATGTTACAATGTAGAAAAGTTTTCTATCGGAGGATATTATGAAAAAAGATTCTCTTCTACATATGTCGCTGACTATGTTCGTTCGCCTGTTCGGTTATCACCTTCTATCCCTGCTTGCCGTGCTGGGTGTTATGGTTTTCTTGCCCGGTCAGATGGGTGCGATATTTGCGCAGGTGTTCGGCTTCGGTATAATTACCGTGCTGCCCTTTATGCCCGCCTATCAGGTAGGCAGACGGGACAGCAACAAGATCCGCTACGATAATTATCCCTATGACCGCCTGAAAGGACTGAAGGCAGGGTTTATCGGCAACTCCCCTTTCATTCTTGCGTCGGTTCTTATGATAGTTGCAAAGCTCGGTCTTATAAGTGACGAGTTCCTTCCCTTCTACCGACTCATAAACGCCCCCTTTATGCCTCTGATGCAAGCCTTGATGCCTACTGCGCTTACTCTGAACGAAATATCGCTTATCAATGTCATTCTTTGCGCGGCAACCTCAATCGTTGCACCGATAAGCATCGCGCTGGGCTATTGGCAGGGCGCCAACCGCATCTCTCTTTCCGAGGAGTTCGCAGGCAAAAAGGCGGAATAGCCCCTTTTTTCGCATTTAGCCGTGCGAGTGTGCATATATTTTCTTCGGGGTGATCTCGTGCGAGGAAAATACACAAAATGGATAGCGGCACTTTGCGTTGCGGCTATCACCCTTGGCGGAACGCTCGGAGCCGCTCGGCGCATACATCTTGCCTCTGCCGCTGTTAAGCCGATGCCGATAATTCTTATCGACGCTGGTCACGGCGGGTTTGACGGAGGGGCGGTTGCACCTGACGGCACTGCCGAGAAGGATATCAACCTTGCAATCTCTTTGAAGCTTAACGCTCTGCTTCGTGCGATGGGGTACGAGACCGAGATGATCCGCTCGACCGATACCGCCGTCAACACCGAGGGCACTACCCTGCGCGAGAAAAAGCGCAGCGACATCTTCTACCGCTACGCTTTAATGGAAAATAATCGCGACTGCATATACCTTTGCATTCATCAAAACTGCTACTCAGGCGCATCGAGCCACGGCGCGCAGGTCTTTTACACCTCGCAAAACGCTCAGTCCAAAGCCTTGGCGGAATCGATACAAACAACTGTCGTCGGGTCGGTGCAGACCGACAACCACCGCAAGATAAAGCCCTGCACCAAGGACGTCTACCTCATCTATCACGCACCCTGCACCGCCGTTTTGGTCGAATGCGGATTTCTCTCAAACCCGACCGACCTGAAAAACCTGAAGAATGACGACTATCAAGGCAAGATAGCCTTTGCAATAATCGACGGATTAACCAATTATTTATACGGAAGTGAAGAAAGTGGCCAAATCTAAAAGCGTATACATCTGCTCCGAATGCGGATATGAAAGTGCCAAATGGTACGGCAAGTGCCCCTCCTGCTCATCCTGGAACACTCTCAACGAGGAACTCGTTCAGGTCGAAGCGCCTGCTGTCAGAAATGCCGTTTCCTCCCTTGCGTCGATAAGTGCCTCTAAGCTCGACAGCATCAGCGCCGACTCGGAGCACCGCTACTACACGGGTGTCAAGGAGCTTGACCGCGTGTTAGGAGGCGGCATCGTCAAGGGCTCGCTCGTCCTTTTGGGCGGTGACCCCGGCATCGGTAAGTCGACAATGATGCTGCAGATATGCGAGCACCTCGGACAGACTATGAGGGTGCTCTACGTGTCGGGCGAGGAATCTCAAAGGCAGATAAAGCTGCGGGCCGACCGACTAGGTGTCACCACCGAGAACCTGTCGGTGATGGCGGCGACCGATGCTCAGGCGATATGCGAATATATACGCTCCGACCGACCCGACCTCGTCATCATCGACTCGATACAAACGATGAGCATCGCCGAGATGTCCTCGTCTCCGGGAAGCGTGCCGCAAGTCAGGGAATGCACCAATCTTTTTCTTCGAACAGCGAAGTCGAGCGACATTCCCATCTTCATAATCGGCCACGTCAACAAGGACGGGGCTATCGCAGGCCCTAAGGTAATGGAGCACATCGTTGACGCAGTGC
>JAZTZA010000195.1:0-5349 GCA_045637185.1 Acutalibacteraceae bacterium | reverse complement strand
CCGCAGGCAGAGAATCCCGACGCAGTATAGGGGATGAAGAAAATGATGATGGTGATACCCGCAATGACCGAGAGAATGTTAGCCTTGTCGCCGAAGCGCTTAGCAAAAAACTCAGGGATGGTCAGCGCGCTGATCTTTTCGGTGTATTTTCTCAACCTCTTGGCAACAAAGAGCCAGTTGAGATATGTACCAACCGCAAGTCCGATAGCGGTCCAGACCGCCTCGGCCAATCCCGTCATAAGAGCAAGTCCGGGGATTCCCATCAGCAGATAGGCACTCATATCCGAAGCCTCAGCGCTCATAGCGGTGACGAGGGGTCCTAAGCTACGGCCTCCAAGGTAAAAGTCGCTCGCCGTTTTGGTGCGGCGCGCGACCGCAAAGCCGATCATAAGCATCATCAGCATATACAAAAAGATTGCCGCCAATGATATCCAGTCAAAAACCAACATAAATTTAGCCTCCTTACAAAATACTTTACCATTGTAGCACATAAAAGCGGATTACACAAGTGAAAATCGTATATTTTTTACATAAAAATACATTTTTCTCTAAAGGTAGGGGTGTCTGTAAAATTCCATTGAATAATTGCACAAAGATGTTATAATATATTAAGAAATGCGCCACACTTTCATAAAAGGAGTGCATTTATATGAGCAGATTTAACGGTTCGGTCGACCAGACCACCCTTTTCAAGCTTGGCTACGGGCTTTACGCCGTCACCTGCCGCGAGGGTGACAAGGACAATGCCGCCATCGTCAACACGGTTATGCAGGTCACTCAGGTGCCACTTCAGGTAGCGGTATCCATCAGCAAGGAGAGCTATACCTGTCAGGTTGTCGAGCGCACGGGTATTATGAATATCAATGTGCTTTCGGTCGACACGCCCTTTTCGGTTTTTGAGAAGTACGGCTTTCAGAGCGGCAGAGATGTCGACAAGTTTGCTGAGGGCGTCCCCGAAAGGTCGTCCAACGGCCTTGCCGTTATCACGGAGTTTTCCAACGCTTTCCTGTCGCTGAAGGTGGAGCGCACCGTTGACCTTGAGAGCCATATAATGTTCATTTGCTCCATTACCGAAGCGAGCCTGCTCAGCGAGAGTGACTCGATAACCTATGATTATTATCACAAAAATGTCAAGCCCAAGCCTCAGCCTGCCGCAAAGAAGGGGTACGTCTGCAAGATATGCAACTATGTCTATGAGGGCGAAGAACTGCCCGAGGACTTCGTCTGTCCCATCTGCAAACACGGTGCCGCCGACTTTGAGCCGCTCGCGTAAACAATACACCCTTTCAGGCCCGACGTTTATCAACGTCGGGTTCTTTTTTAGCGTTGACAAGCGTGTCGATTTGTTGCATAATGATATGGGACGGGTTTCGTTCCCAATTTTTCCAAAAAAGGAGAACTGGTTATGAAGAAAGGAATGTGTATTCTCTTGACGATAGCCTTGTTACTGAGCACCGTTGGCTGTGCCGCTTCAAGCGGTAGTGCATCCTCCAAAACAAATTCCTCCAAAGCGACTTCCTCCAAGTTTACTTCGTCCGCCGCCTCGGGCTCCGAGTCGGCCTCTGCGCCGAATTCTTCCGGACAGACCGACGCTTCCTCTACGGAATCGATCAATGCGGACGTATCCTTTGAGACCTCCTCTCTCGCCGCGATAACGGGATCGGTGTCCTTCGACCTGACGGCTCGCGCCGATGAAAAGACCGCTCTGCGCAACCCCGACAAGGGCTGGTATCTCCACTACTATGACAACGGCACCTATAACTACGGCGCCAACAAGTCAGCAAAATACATCCTGGACTATATGTCCTACCTCGATCACGTTTATATGCGCCTGCCCTGGTCCACGCTTGAGCCCAAGGAAGGACAATTCAAGTGGGATATCATCGACAAGGTGCTTGAGGACTTCAAGGCCTACGGTGTGGGCGTATCCTTCCGCATCACCTGCAAAGAGGGCGGCTCCTACTGTCCCTATGCCACACCCGAATGGGTCAAGAAAGCGGGCGCAGCCGGCGATACACTGAGCGACGGCTCCTGGGAACCCGACTACGGCGATCCAATCTTCCTGCAAAAGCTGGAAAACTTCCATAAAGCCTTTGCCGCGCGTTACGCGGGCAAAGAGGGCGTCCGCTACATAGACGTGGGCAGCTACGGCGACTACGGTGAAGGACACACCGCCAGCGGTTCCAATAAGAGCTGGCCCTGGACGGACATCCAGAAGCACTTTGATATCTACGCCAAGTACTATCCCAACGATCAGATCGCACTCAGCGACGACTTTATCGGCAGCGGCAAGGTCAGCGGTATGGGTACCGGCGGCTCCAAGATCCGTAATTACGTCAAGGAGCACGGCTGGACCTGGCGAGACGACTCCATCTGCGTCGACTGGTTTATGAAGAACAATCCCCAAACCGACTCGGTGCGCTCATCTCAGCTCTTTAAGGAGACCTGGGAGAGCCAGCCCATCATTATGGAGCTCGAGCATTACAACGTGACCATCGACACCACCTGGCACGAAGACAACTGGCGCGACGGTTCGGTATTCAAGGCCGCCTGCAAGCGCACCCACGCCACCTATGCCGGCTTCCACGGCTTCGTCAACGAATTTATGAAGGGCAACAATATCGAGTACGCTAAAGAAATGGCCAACCTGCTTGGCTACTGGTACTTTATCGACAAGGTGGACATCGACCGCAACAACAACCAGCTCACCTGCAAGTTCAACTGGCGCAACAAGGGCTTTTCCAAGGCCTACAACGTCTATGACCTCGACCTGATACTTACCGACAAAAACGGCAAGGATCACGTCTTCAATATGAAGGATTTTGACAACACCAAGATCATGCCCGACGAGGTACTGACCACCACCCACAGTGTCAGCCTCGGCAATTTGTCGAGCGGCGAATACGTCGTCAGCATCCGTATGCACAAGGGCAACACCCCCGTCCTGTTGGCATTGGATCAAGAACTTAAGGGCAAAGACGGTCGGTATTCGATCGGCAAGATCAAGCTGTAAGCCCCCAAACGATAAACGCTCCGTGTTTTTACACGGAGCGTTTAATTTTATTCCTTATTCATCTTTTCCATATCGTTTTTGCGGATCTCGACGCGTCTTACCTTGCCGCTGATGGTCTTGGGAAGCTCGTCGACGAACTCAACGATCCTCGGATACTTATAGGGCGCAGTGTGGGTCTTGACGTATTCCTGAATTTCCTTTTTCAGTCCGTCGGTGCCCTCAGTGCCCTTTACGAGCACGATGGTGGCCTTTACGATCTGTCCTCGAACCTCATCGGGAACGGGGGTGATGGCGCACTCCAGAACGTAGGGAACCTCCATAATTACGGTCACGCTCTCCAAGGGTCCGATGCGATAGCCCGACGACTTGATGACGTCGTCGATACGGCCGACGTACCAAAGGTATCCGTCCTCGTCCATCGTCGCCTGATCACCGGTATGATAGTAGCCGTCGTGCCAGACCTCCTTGGTCTTATCCTCATCGAGATAGTAGCCGATGAAGAGTCCGCAGGGAACGCCCTCTTTTGTACGGATGCAGATCTCGCCTGCATCACCCGTCTGACACTCATTTCCGTCGGGATCAAGAACGACCACGTCATAGAGCGGACTGGGTCGGCCCATAGAGCCAATCTTGGGGGTCGAGCCTACGAAATTTGCGATAGACAGGGTGGTTTCAGTCTGACCGAAGCCCTCCATAATGGTAAGGCCGGTCGCCTTCTTGAACTGATTGAAGACCTCGGGGTTGAGTGCCTCGCCTGCGGTGGTCGCATACTTGATGGAAGACAGGTCATACTTCGACAGGTCTTCCTTGATAAAGAAGCGGTACATAGTAGGCGGTGCGCAGAAGGTGGTGATGCCATACTTCTTGAACATAGGAAGTATGTCTTCCGAATGGAATCGGTCGAAGTCATAGGTAAACACGCCTGCCTCACACAGCCACTGTCCGTAAAGCTTGCCCCAAAGCGCCTTGCCCCAACCCGTGTCGGAGATGGTGAAATGCAAACCGTTGGGGTCGACGTTGTGCCAATGCTTTGCGGTAGGATAGTGACCCAGCGCGTACTTGTAGGAATGGGTGGCGATACGGGGATATCCCGTTGTACCCGATGTAAAGAGCATCAGCATCGGGTCGTTGCCGCAGGGGGTATCTTCGGTGCGATAATAATGGGTGCTGAAGCGCTCCATCTCAACGTTAAAGTCGTTCCAGCCCTCCTTTTTGCCGCCCACGAGGATCTTCAGCATCTCGGGGAACTCGGCCGCTGCCCTTTCAGCCTCGGTCGACACCTCTCCGTCAGCGGTACACACGATGGCCTTCACCTTTGCAGCCTTGTATCTGTAGGTGAAATCGTGCTCAACCAGCTGATTGGTGGCGGGAATGGCGATAGCGCCGATCTTATGCAGGGCAAGCATACAGAACCAGAACTGGTAATGACGCTTCAAAACGAGCATTACGGTGTCGCCCTTTTTGATGCCGAGGGACTCAAAGTAGTTGGCCGTCTTAGCCGAATACTTTTTCATATCGCTGAAGGTAAATCTGCGGTCTGATTTGTCGTCGGCCACCCACATCATCGCCAGCTTGTCAGGGTTTTTCTCGGCGATGGCGTCGACACAGTCGAAGGCGAAATTGAACCTATCGTCGTTCTTGAATTTAATTCCGCTAAAGACGCCGTTTTCGTCATAGGATGACTCAACGAAGTTGTCGGCCACGGTGGTAGCGGCCTCTTCCTTCTGCGCAACCTTAGAAGCCACATACGGCGCTTCGGGGTATTCCTCGCTTACCTGACCATCCTGCGGATTAAGGACAACGGCGTGGAATTCGCATCCGCCCTCGCTGACGGCGATCATGCCGTGGGGGATAAGACTGTTATAGAAAATGGAGTCGCCTTCGTTGAGGATATCAACGTGATTGCCGATCTGCACCTTCAGCGAGCCCTTAACGATGACGTCAAACTCCTGTCCGTTGTGGGAGTTGAGTTTCATCGGGGCGTCCTGCTCCTCGGGAATATAAGGAAACTTGACCAAGAAGGGCTCGGCCAGCTTTTCCTTGAACTTAGGCGCGAGGTTGTTATAGACAACACCGTGCTTTTTAACGATCTTGAGTCCGTCGCCCTTTCTTGTGATGGAGAAGGAGCTGAGAGTGGTGCTCGTTCCTTCGAGCAGGTCGACCACCTCGACTCCGCAGGCCTTTGCACACTTGTAGATAAAGGTGAAACTGAAATCGGTCTCGCCCTCTTCTAAAACCTTGTAATCCTCGACCGATACACCCGTAAGTTTTGCAAGCTGATCCTGTGTGTATCCCTTTGCTTCGCGCAGGTCTTTAATTCTTCCTGCGACCTCTTT
>JAZTZA010000194.1:0-1527 GCA_045637185.1 Acutalibacteraceae bacterium | reverse complement strand
TCATCAACACCTGCGGCTTTATCGACGACGCAAAAAAGGAAGCCATCGAGAATATACTTGAGATGGCGGCACTCAAGCCCGAGGGTACTATCAAGGGCATCGTAGTCACAGGCTGTCTTGCTGAGCGTTATCGCGAGCAGATACGCGCCGAGCTGCCCGAGGTCGACGTCGTGCTGGGTATCGGCTGCAACGATGACATCGTTGACGCGGTCGAAAAGGCGCTCGGCGGTCAGCAGTACGAGGCTTTCGGTGATAAATACGCGCTCAATATGGAGGGTGGCCGTATTCTTACCACACCCCCCTATACCGCATACCTGCGCATAGCCGACGGATGCGACAACTGTTGCACCTATTGCACCATTCCGAGCATACGCGGCCGCTTCCGCTCGCGCAAGCTGGAGGATGTCGTTGCGGAGGCGAGTCAACTTGCCCTTCGCGGTGTTAAGGAGCTTACCATCGTCGCGCAGGACACCACCTGCTACGGCAAGGATCTTTACGGCGAGGAAAAACTGCCCGAGCTGCTCGATGCACTCTGCGAAATTGAGGGGATCAGCTGGATCCGTATGCTCTACACCTATCCCGAGCGGATATCCGACCGCCTGTTAGACACTATGGCCCGTCAGGAAAAGGTGTGCAACTACCTTGATATCCCCCTTCAGCATTGTAACGGCGACATTCTGCGCCGTATGAACCGTCACGGCGACCGCGCCGAGCTGACGGCTAAGATCGCCCACATTCGTGAGAAGTTGCCCGACGTTGTGCTTCGCACCACCTTTATCACCGGCTTCCCAGGCGAGACCGACGAGCAGTTCACCGAGCTGTGCGAGTTCATCCACGAGGTCAAATTCGACCGATTGGGCTGCTTCCCCTACTCAGCGGAGGAGGGCACCTTTGCCGCCGCGATGGAGGATCAGGTCGACGAGGAGGTCAAGCACCGCCGCGCCGAGATAATTATGGACGCCCAGTCCCGCATCGTCGACGAGAAAAATCAGCAGCGCATCTCTCAGGTGGTCGAGGTGCTGGTTGAGGGCTACGACGACTACATAAAGTGCCTTTTCGGACGCACCCGCGGTGACGCACCCGAGATCGATGCCAAGGTTTTCTTTACCCCCGCTCAAGTTCGTGCTAAGGCAGGGGACATCGTTGAGGTGGAGGTCACCGATACCATTGAGTATGACCTGCTCGGCTGTCAGGTCGAATAAGGAGTAGCGAGCAAATGAATTTACCCAACAAACTGACCGTTTTAAGAATACTGTTGGTACCGATCTTTCTGGTACTGTTGAAGTTATATTTGTACTTAAATCTTGGATTTTTGTTATACTTGCTATATTTCCAGTTCCTCCATTTAAGTTATAACTTACTGTGTAACTATTGATTGTTATACTATTACTTTCTATTGTTTTACCAGATCCTGTTTTTACTACTAACTTATATGTTCCAGCTTCTGTTGTTGTATAACTTGTACTTGTAGCACCTGAAATTGCACTACTTCCTTTATACCATTGATATGTATATCCACTTGTTGTT
>JAZTZA010000193.1:0-2225 GCA_045637185.1 Acutalibacteraceae bacterium | reverse complement strand
GACCGCTTGGCCTCCGACTTGGTGTCAATCCCGAGCGGTGACGGGCTGATATATTCCCTCGGCTACAACGCCACCTATATGATTCCCGAGACCATCATCACCCTGATAGGTCTGTGGTACCTGACCGATCTGGTCGACTTGAGGGGCGAGAGTCTGCGTGCCATCACCCAGGATAAAAAGGAGACTGCCGCCCCTCGCGTTATCCTTTCGCTCATCTTGGCCGACCTGCTTGCGGCGGTCTGCTGGGACGTCATTCTTGTTTTTGGCAAACTGCAAAACGCCGAAACGGGTGAGTTCAGCATCACGGGCCTTGCCGACGTGCCGTGGACGACGGTCGGCTGGGTGACAGGGGTCGCGGCAGTTATAGCGGCGGCACTCTATGTAGTCGGCCTCTTGCTCGCGCGCAAAAAGAATAAATAAGAAAGAACGACCGCCTTGCAGACAGCAGGGCGGTCGGTTTACATAATTCTTAATAATTTTCGGCGCGTAGCTCGAAGTAGCTTTGCGGATGGGAGCAAACGGGGCAGACCTGCGGAGCCTTTGTGCCAACGACGATGTGACCGCAGTTGCGGCATTCCCACACCTTGACCTCGCTTCTTTCAAAGACCTGACGGGTCTCGACGTTCTTCAGCAGGGCGCGGAAGCGTTCCTCGTGGTGCTTTTCGATGTCGGCAACCATACGGAAGCGCTGAGCAAGCTCCGAAAAGCCCTCTTCCTCAGCCGTCTTGGCAAAGGTTGCGTACATATCGGTCCACTCGTAGTTCTCACCGTCGGCCGCCGCCGAAAGATTGGTCGCCGTCGAGCCGATGCCGTTGAGCTCTTGAAGCCACAGCTCAGCGTGCTCCTTTTCGTTGTCGGCCGTTTCCAAAAAGAGAGCCGCAATCTGCTCGTAACCCTCTTTTTTGGCCTTGGCGGCGAAGTAGGGGTACTTGTTGCGGGCCTGAGATTCGCCTGCATAGGCGGCCTCGAGGTTCTTCTCGGTCTGGGTGCCTGCGTACTTGTTGAGCTTGGTGTCCGAAATGAGCGACACCTTGTCGCCCGTTGCGCTGCACTTGGGACAGACGGGCTCGTGCTCGTCAGCGATTTCGAAGGTGATGTTGCACACTTTGCAGTTGTATTTTTTCATTAGATAGGTACCCCTTTCCACAGTATAGAAACAGTATGCCCAAAAATTTGAAATCTTCACCCTTGCCGTTGTAAAAATTATTAAAAATGCTCTTGACAGGGGGGCGAAAAAGGTTTATACTTTAACACATCGAAGTTTTACATCGTTAAATCGTTTTCGGGATAAAACGGTGAAAACGGACATTCGGTATCTGTCGCAATTTTCAAAATCAAGGTGCGACGGATGCTTTTAATAATTTTTGGGAGGAAAAAACTATGAAAAGAATTTTAAGCATTGTTGCCGTCCTTTGCCTCATCGTAGGTATGTTTGCAGCCTGCGACATTAAGGCAAGCGGCACCTACACTATCGGCATCTGCCAGCTGGTCCAGCACGAGGCACTCGACGCCGCCACCAAGGGCTCCAAGGACGCTCTTATCGAGGAGTTCGGCGACAAGGTAACCTTTGACGAGCAGAACGCTTCGGGCGAGTCGGTCAACTGCGGCACCATAATCAACGGCTTCGTTTCCAAGAACGTTGACCTCATCCTTGCCAACGCGACCGCACCCCTGCAGGCCGCAAAGTCCGCTACCTCTGACATTCCGATTCTTGGTACCTCCGTTACCGACTACGCATCTGCTCTTGAGATCGAGGATTGGACGGGCACCGTCGGTGGCAACGTTTCGGGCACTTCCGACCTTGCTCCTTTGAAGGATCAGGCCGCTATGGTAAAGGAATGGTTCCCCGATGCAGAGACTGTCGGTATTCTCTACTGCTCTGCCGAGGCTAACAGTCAGTATCAGGCCGACGTTATGACCACTGAGCTCAAGAAGCTCGGTTATACCTGCAAGAACTTCACCTTCACCGACAGCAACGACGTAACCTCCGTTACCCAGAACGCTTGCAAGGAATCTGACGTTATCTACATCCCCACCGACAACACCGCCGCCAGCAACAAGGAGGCTATTGCCAACGTTGTTCTGCCTGAGAAGAAGCCTGTCATCGCAGGCGAGGGCGGAATTTGCAACGGCTGCGGAGTTGCCACCCTTTCCATCGACTACTATGACCTTGGCTACACCACCGGTAAGATGGCTGTCAAGATCCTGAAAGACGGCGCTGACAT
>JAZTZA010000192.1:0-7670 GCA_045637185.1 Acutalibacteraceae bacterium | reverse complement strand
GTGAGCAAGAGCTACACAGGCGAGACCGTGTACGAGCCCCAGGAGCCTGCAGAAGGCCCCGAGAACCCCGAGGGCACAACAACCCCAACCGACAGCGAAAAAGCCGCCACACTTGCGCTCCGTGCGCGTAGGGCGGCTTTTCACATTAAAAACAATAACACCTAAAACCGAAAGGAGAACAACACAATGACAAAGAGACAGAGAGAACTCCAGGCAGAGATGCAGGAGCTCAACAAGAAGGCTGACGGCTTTATGACAGAAGGCGAAGGCCGCGACCTTGATAAGGCTGCGGAGTGCTATGACAAGATCGACGCGTTGCAGAAGGAATTTGACCTTGAGGAGCGCAGAGCAAAGGCAGCAAAGGCAGGCATCCCCGCAGATGTAACAGGCACACCTGGCGCATCTGGCGAGGGTGAGGAGAAGGTTGACGCTGTCAAGGCTTTCGCAGACGCAGCACGTCACGGCTTCAAATCAATGAACGAGGGCACTCCCACAGATGGCGGCTACACAGTGCCCGAGGACATCGTGACACAGATCCAGACACTCAGGACAGCCAAGGCTTCCTTGCTTGACCTTGTAACCGTAGTCCCTGTTAAGACTAACAAGGGCTCCCGCACATTTAAGACAAGAGCACAGCAGACAGGCTTTACCAAGGTGGGCGAAGGCGGCAAGATCGGGGCAAAAGCTACACCGAAATTCACCCGTGTGCCCTACGAGATTGATAAGTATGCAGGTTATTTCCCGGTAACTGCTGAACTTCTCGCAGACTCAGACGCAAACATCACAGGCGAGCTCACACAGTGGATCGCTGACGAGAGCCGCGTCACAGCTAACAAGCTCATCATTGAGCAGGTAAACGCTAAGGAGGTAACAGCTTTTGCTGACCTCGACGACATCAAGAAGGCGCTCAACGTGACACTTGGCTCTGCCTTCAAGGCTACATCCAAAATCATCACCAACGACGACGGCCTCCAGTGGCTTGACACATTGAAGGACGTAAACGAGAACTACAAGCTCCAGCTCAACCCCGCTGAGCCGATGAAGCTCCAGCTCTGCGCAGGTGCAACAGTGGTCCCCGTTGTTGTTATTCCTAACGACGATATGCCTACTGGCGAGGACGGCATCCCCTTCATTGTGGGCGACCTCAAGGAAGGCATCGTGTACTGGGATCGTCAGCAGATGAACATTAAGACCAGCGACGTGGCAGCAGTCGGCGACTTCAATGCGTACGAGGAGGACCTTGTCCTTTTCCGTGCTATTGAGCGCGAGGACGTAACACAGCGTGATGCTGCCGCTTTCGTAAACGGCCGTGTAGCTGTTGGTGCTTAAAACTCTACAAGCTCGGGCGGCTTAACCGCCGCCCAGCAAACTGAAAGGAGGCAGCACGATGCTGACTATTGACGAGGCGCTCCAGCATCTCGGGTACGATGTGGTGGACGATAGACTCACCCAGATCGTGACCGGGGAACTTGCTGAGGCGGTCGCACATTTAAAGGGCGCCGTCGGCGCGGACGTGTTGGAGCTTATGCCTGACGACCCGCGAGTCAACACGTTGTTGAAGGCCTACCTTGACGACTCGCACGACGACAGGGGCACGACAAGCGCAAAGGCAGGCAACGCCAAGCGAGAGAGAGTCCACTCGGATGAGTGGCAGCTCAAGCTTGAACTTGCAGCCAAGCGTGAGGGGGTGGGCTCGTGATATTTGACAAGCCCATCACCATACAGGAGCAGGACCCGACAACAGAGGAGTGGGCGGACAGGTGGAAACTCCATGCCTACGTCAACAAGACAGGCGGAGGCCAGACGTTGAACGCAGGCGCGGATCAGTACCGTGCGACCCTGACCTTCGAGGTGCGCCACTTCGCGGGGCTTGAGGCTCTGCGCTATAATCCGCAGCCCTTCCGTATCTTGTACCGCGGGCACACGTTCAAGTTGGTGGATTATGACGACTACCAGGAACGCCACCGCACGGTGAGGTTGGTGGGTGAGGCGTATGGCTAAGATTAAGCCCGTAGACCTTGGCAAGGCAATCCAGAAAGAGCTCAAACTTTATCACACCCGAGTGGTGGAGAGAGTGGACACTGCATCGGAGGCAGCCGCCAAGGAACTGGTCGCACGCACCAAAAAGACAGCGCCGAGGGGCAAACGCCGCGGCAAGTACCGCAGGGCTATCACCTACTCGCTGTTGAAGCACTCTCTCAATGGGAGCACTTACGTCTGGCACGTCAAGTCACCAGAGCACAGGCTCACCCACTTGCTCGTACACGGGCACGCCACGCGCAACGGGAAAAGAACCAAGGCCAACTCGTTTTTAGAGGAGGCAGTGGATGCAGTGCTGCCCGAGTACGAGCACGCCGTAGAGGAGGCGCTTGCAGATGATTAACGACATTTTAACTGCTGCGGGTATTGAGTACCGCCGCAGCAGGTTCCTGAAGCCTCCCGCAGGCGCGTATGCCGTATACTTCGACGACGTGGAAGTGGAGGGCGCGGACACGCTGAGAGACGTGCCCGCACAGGCTCAACAGAGAATATACCGACACGATGTGACCGTGGAATTGTATGAGGCTAAGCCCGACGACAAGGCAGAGGCTGCCATCGAGGCGGAGCTCAATCGCCGCGGTATATTCTGGACCAAAGAGGACAGGTACTGGCTGCAGGACGTGCAGAGGTACCAGGTCATCTACAACATTGAATTTATCGAAATCAAATAAAGGAGGACAACCTAATGGGCAAGAGAGACAAGACCAAGATCACGCTCGGCTCTGGTAAGCTCTACTACCAGGAGTTCGCAGCAGACGCTACACTTCCTACACCCGAGGAAATCTGCATAGACGCTAACCACGCAGGCTGGATCAAAGGCGGCGCATCCATTGAGTACACAATGGAGAAGTACGAGGAGAAGGACGACCTCGGCAGAGTGACTAAGATCATCACTGTGTCAGAGGAGGCGTTGCTCAAGTGCGGCTTGCTTACTTGGAATGGTGAGACACTCACCAAACTCACATCCCGCGGTACAACTACAACCGCGAGCGGTAAGCGTATCACCAAGATCGGCGGCTCTGGCAACGACAACGGCAAGAACTACGTCTGGTGCTTCCACTATTCCGACAAGGTGGACGGCGACGTGTGGGTGCTCGTAGTCGGTCAGAACCAGGCAGGCTTCACCATCAGCTTCTCAGCTGAGGAGGGCACAGTGCTTGAGCCTGAGATCAAGGCTATACCGCAGGACGAGGCTGGAACACTCATCCAGTTCGTTGAGCAGATCGACGCTACTGCAAACTAAACGACAACCAACCAGCGGGGGGCATCAGCGCTCCCCGCTAAAATTTATAAATAGGAGGAACAAAGGGATGGCAAAGATTGTAGACTTTAACTCCTACCGCCGACCCGAGCTGGTCTTAGTGCTCAAGGATAAGCACCAGACAACAGTGCACGTGACGACCCCAACCAAGCAGTTGGTCGACGAGCTGAGCGCCAACCTTAATGAGTTGCAGAAGGCTCTGACTGGCCAGGATGAAACAGCATCCAGGGCTGTGTACATATTGACTGCGAAGCTGATCAACTGTAACCTTGACGGCTTAGTGGTCACTGCTGAGGAACTTGCCAAAAAGTACGCGATGAACTTAGAGGACATGGCGATCTTCTATAGTGCGTATATGGACTTTATTGAAGAAATTAAAAACGCAAAAAACTGATCATCCCGCGGTACCCGTTTGACGAGACCGCGGGGGGTCACGGATATATAAACACAACTTGGTGGGAACACATGGTGGCAGAGTATACAGGGCTCACTTTTCGAGAGCTCAGTGCGCTTGACTACGTGGAGTATTTAACCTACCAGCGCGATGCGTACATCCAGTCACTTATGCGCACCCCTGAGGGGCGAGAGTATTTGGAGAACGCTTGGAGGATGGAACAGGTCAAGCCTGACCGCGCTGCTCTCCGTGAACATTTCGGAAAGGGGGCCAACAGCTAATGGCTAACAAGAAAATAAAAGGCTTGACTGTCGAGATTGGCGGCGATACCACCAAACTCGGCAAGACCCTGGATGACATTGAAGCAAAGAGCCGCGAACTCTCCAGCGAGCTGGGACAAATCAATAAGCTACTCAAGATGGACCCAGGCAACGCTGACCTTCTCGCGCAGAAGCAGAAGGTCTTGGCTGACGCTGTTGCGGAGACCTCCAAAAAGCTGGATATTTTGAAGGAAGCGGAGAAGCAAGTGCAGGCTCAATTCGAGCGAGGCGAAGCCTCTGAGGAGCAAGTCCGTGCCCTCCAGCGCGAGATTATCGAGGCGACCTCCAAGCTCAACAAATACGAGAAGGCGGCGGAGGACACCGCAGACGCTCTCAAGCGTTTGGGTAGTGGTGCTGACGACGCAGCGGCCGACATCGACGATGTGGGCGACAGTGCAGACGACGCTGAGAGGGAGAGTGATGAGCTCGCCTCTACACTTGACGGTGGGCTTGCCAACGGCTTCAAGGTAGTGGCTGGACTGGCTGCGGCTGCGGCTGCAGCTATAGTGGGATGCGTTGAGGCTTCCCACGAATACCGCACCGAGATGGGCAAGCTTGACACAGCGTTCACCAACAGCGGCCACAGCTCTGAGGCAGCGAAGGAAACCTACAAGGAATTGCAGAGCGTTCTCGGTGAGACCGACCAAGCAGTCGAGGCAGCGAACCACCTCGCGAAGCTCGCCAGCAACGAGACCGAGCTCCACCAGTTGACTGACGCCCTCACGGGTGTGTACGCAACCTTCGGCTCAAGCCTTCCGATTGAAGGACTGGCGGAGGCTGCCAACGAGACGGTCAAGGTCGGCAAGGTGACAGGATCTTTCGCTGATGCCATCAACTGGGCAGCGGACGAGGGCACAGACTGGAAGGCTATTCTCGGTACTAATACCAAGGCGCTTGAGGCTTTTGAGAAGGCAACCGCTGATGGAGAAGCCACCGAGGATGCTTACACGGCAGCCCTGGAGGCTTGTACAGACGAGCAGGAGAGACAGCAGCTCATCACCGACACACTGACCAAGTTATACAGTGGTGCGGCGTCACAATATAAAAAGACCAACAAGACAGTCATCGAAGCGAACAAGGCCAATGAGGAATGGAACGAGACGATGGCCGATCTTGGCGACGAGTTGGCCCCAGTAGTAGTTGAGGTCAAGAAGTTCGGCACTGAGATGCTCAAGAACGCTAAGGAGCCACTCAAAGAGGTGGCAGGCTTCCTGACTGGCACTGTACTCCCCGCGTTGAGCAATTTGACCAGGTGGGTGTCCAGTAACATACCGACGATCAAAGCAGGGTTGGTGGGTATCACTGCCGCCCTGGTAACTTATAAGGTGGCAACCCTTGCGGCTGAGGTTGCGCAGAAGGGGCTCAAAGCGACTCTGCTCGCAACCGAAGCAGCGCAGAAGCTGGTCAACATCGCTATGTCAGCAACCCCTTGGGGTCTTGTTGCGACAGCGGTTGCTGCCGTGGTGGCGGGTTTAATTGCCTATTCTGCCGCGACGCAAGAGACCGCACAGGATGTTAACATCTTAACCGAGGAGGAGAAGGAGCTCATCGCCTCCTCGCGTGAGGCGGCGGATGCCTTCCGCGACCAGAAGGCTGCGACTGAGGAGACTGCTGGAGGCATAACCTCTCAGATGGGGCACGTTCAGAGCCTTTCCGATGAGTTGCAGAAGCTGGCAGACGCAAGCGGCCGTGTTAAGGAAAAGGATCAGGAGAGGGTTCAGTTCATCCTTAACGAACTGAACGAGGCACTCGGTACCGAGTACACGATGACGGACGGCGTCATCCAGAAGTATGACGAACTCAAAAACAGCATTGACCAGGTCATCCTCTCCAAGACCGCCAGCGCACTGTTGGAAGCCCACAACGCCGACTATGTGGCTGCGATACAAGCAGAGAGCGATGCGCTCGCCGCTTTGGTAACTGCCAATAAAGACTACGAGGCACAGCAGGCTGAGTCGCTGCCCAAGATTGCAGGGTGGAAGGCACAGCACGCGGAAATAGTCAAGAAGCTACAGACGGGCGTCACCCAGCACGAGGAGCTTGAGTTGACTGCGCAAAGGGTCAAACTGGAGCGACTCATCAAGGACGAGCAGGCCCTTCTCAACGAGAAAAAGACGACCTATGATCAAGCCTCCGCAGACTATGGGGCTTACAGTTCAACCATAATGAACTACGAGGACGCACAGACCGCAGCACTTCAAGGCAACTATGACGAGGCAGTGCGCATCCTCAAGGGTAAGGGTGAGAGCTTCGACGACTATGCTGACAACGTCGATGAGGCGACACGCACAGCAATCGACAAGCTATTCAAGGAGGCTGTGGACGCAGGCATCGCCGCAGAGCGTACCCGCAAGAGCTTCGAGCAGGGCGTGGAAGGCTACACCAAGGAAATGGTGGACGAGGCGGAGAAGGGCTACGAGGAAGCACTCAATGCTTGGGCTACTGCCCGCGCGGACGCTGAGGGTGTCGGTGGCGACTTGGGCGACGGTCTCTCCAGTGGTATGGAGAGCAAACGCTTTAACTTAATCAGCAAGGCTAAGAGTTTAGTCAGCGGCATCATCAGCGCTATGAAAAAAGAGGCGGACAGCAACAGCCCGTCGAAAAAGACGATGGCCTTCGGTGAGGATATGGGCGAGGGTGCTGAGATAGGACTTGACAACTCGACAGACGACATCCTCCGCACCGCCCGCAATCAGGTGCACCGCTTGATTGACACCTACAACAACGAGGGCAAACAAGCAGCCCCGAGAGCGCTGCAGAGTGTAAACGAGCGAGCACTCAGTCGAAGCAGTGCGGCGCTGCAGAGTGCGGCGACTGGTAACGCGTCAATGCTTGAAAAAATTCTGGCGGCTATTAAGGCTGGCCAGATTTTAACTATTGACGGCAACACCTTAGTGGGTGCAACTGTCGGACGAACGGACGCAGCCCTCGGGCAGCAGCGTGAACTTGTAGCAAGGGGGGCGAAGTGATGGCCAAACGCAGAGTAGTATTCGGCACTTACGACACAGCGGCCAGTGGCTGGACATTAACAGGTTGGACCTTGGAACCCGCAGAGCCTAAAACCAACTACATCGACATCCCCGGCGGAGATGGCAACCTGGACTTGACCACAGCGATGACAGACGGAGAGACGCGCTACTCAGACCGCTTCCTTACCGTCACACTTGAGAGCTCCGAGGGTGACCGCCTCTCCCGTGAGGCAGAGATCCGCAGGATGGTCAACCTCCTGCACGGGCTCCGTGTGAACGTGATGCTCCCCGACGATGAGTTCCACTACCTGAGCGGGCGTGTCCACGTCCGCAAGGAGTACAACGACCTGGCACACGCAGCTGTCACTGTGACCGTGACCTGCGAGCCCTGGAAGTATAAAAACACCGAGACGGCTGTCACCTTGGCATTGACTTCCACCAAGCAGACAGCTCGGCTTGTTAATAACGGCCGCAGAGCTGTGGTGCCCGTGCTGACTGTGTCGGGCACCAACGCCTCGGCGCAGCTGACCTATGGCACCAAGACGCTCACCCTCTCAGCGGGCTCGCATAAGTGGCCCGACCTACTGCTCACTACGGGTACGCACTCGGTGCAGTATAGTGGCACGGGCACGCTCAAGGTGAACTACAGGGAGGCGGTGCTTGAGTGATACAGGTATTAGTTGACG
>JAZTZA010000191.1:0-23432 GCA_045637185.1 Acutalibacteraceae bacterium | reverse complement strand
ATCAAGAAGCTGTCGCCGCCCCTTTACAGCTCGCTGGGTATCTACCTGCCCCTTATCACCACCAACTGCGCGGTGCTCGGCGTTACTATGCTCAACATCACCGACGGACTCAGCTTCGTCGGCGCGCTGGTCAACGCGCTTGGCGCAGGTGTCGGTTTCCTTGTTGCGATGCTGCTCTTCTCGGGCGTTCGTTCGAGTATGGAGTCCTGCGACGTGCCCAAGGCCCTGCGCGGACTGCCCATCACATTGATCGCCGCGTCGATAGTCGCCCTGTCCTTCTTGGGCTTCGGCGGCGTCGTCGAGAACATTTTCGCTTAAAGGAGGGGGAGAGATATGGAAATTTTGATTCCCGTCCTGATAGTTGCCGCCATCGGCCTTGTTGCCGGAGTGATACTTGCCGTCTGCGGCAAGGTGTTTGCGGTTGAGGTCGACGAAAAGGTCGAAAAGGTAAGAGAGGTCCTGCCGGGTGCTAACTGCGGCGGTTGCGGCTTCAGCGGCTGCGATCCCTATGCAGAAGCGGTTGCCAAGGGGGCCGAGACTACCCTGTGTACCGCAGGAGGTGCTGATACTGCCAAGGCCATCGCCGAGATAATGGGGGTCGAGGCAGGCGCCTTCGTCAGAAAGGTCGCCGTCGTCTGTTGCTCGGGCAGTAAGGACTGCACCAAGACCAAGTATGACTACGAGGGCCTGTCCACCTGTGCGGCGGCCGCGATGCTTGATAACGGGCCGAGTGCCTGCCGCTTCGGTTGTATCGGATTGGGCGACTGCGTAAAGGTGTGCGAGAATGATGCCATAGCCGTAGTCGACGGCGTTGCGGTTGTCGATACCGCTAAGTGCGGTGCCTGCGGCAAGTGCGTCGCCGCCTGTCCCCACGGCGTGATAGCCGTCCTGCCCGAAAGAACGCAGGCGGTCGCATGTCGCAGTCAGGACAAGGGCGCCGTGACCCGCAAGGTTTGCACCTCGGGATGCATCGGCTGCGGAAAATGCGTCAAGGCCTGCGAATCGGAGGCCATCGTCGTCGAGAACTTCGTGGCGAAGATCGATGCGACCAAGTGTACCGGTTGCGGAAAATGTGAAGAGGCCTGCGTCGTCAAGGTCATTCACTCTGTAAGATAAAGTGAGAAAAGAGCCGTTTGGTGTCGCAAAAGGGCGGCATCGGGCGGCTCTTGTCGTTTTGTCGGGGGAGTCGGGTAAATTTTTTGAAAGAAATTCAAAAAAAGGCTTGCATTTGGCGAGCAGTTGTGATATCATACTTTGGCACAAATAAATAATGCGCCAGTAGCTCAGCCGGATAGAGTGTTTGGCTACGAACCAAAAGGTCGGGGGTTCGAGTCCCTCCTGGCGCGCCAAAAATCTCCTCGGACGTAGTTCGGGGAGATTTTTACTTTTTCACTTTTCACTATTCACTCTTCACTAATTTTGTCTGAGGAGATTTTTGGCAAGTAATAAGTAATAGTGAATAGTGAAGAGGTGTTTTTGCAAGGCTTTGCCTTGTGTTTTCATTTCTACCGTTGTATAATTACATAAAAGGGGTGCTTTATGATGCGAAGAAAAATAATCAAAACAATTATAATAATAGCAGCAATTTTTGTTAGCCTTATAATAATCATTGGCGTTGCTACTGCAATTATTGATCACATCGGAAGTGATCTGCACGGCGAGTTGGAGTGGAAGCAAGACCCTGAAAGCGACGAAAGTTTATTGCAATATCACGGAAATGACTATTGTTCTACTGATGTATGGCTGCGAACCGATTTGACCGAAAACGATGTACAAATCGGTTGGAGCTATGGATTTCCTTTCTCCGATTTTTACTACTACACAGATGGAACGGAAAACCCATTATATATCCTTTCCGGAAATGGAGATAAAACAGGTAGTACAAGAAATGTTTATATAAGAAATGATTATGATTTCAAAAAACAAACATTTATCGTTGAAGGTACGGATATTGAATTTGTTTTTGAGGAAGCATTTATCAAGACAGAAACTGATGTAAGTCCTGAAGATTATCTTTCGGGTGTTGACGTGGTTTTTAGCCTAAAGGACGAACCCAGATTAAAAATTTATCAGGATTTATATCAATCAGGTGATGCTTGGTACTTTATAAAAGATGGAGAATGTTGGTTTTTCTCCAATGAGTTGATTTATCTATTAAAAGATAAATCGATATTATAACCGAGATATACCGGTTCAAATCCCTAATGAAAACCTCCGCCAAGGCGGATTTGAAAGGCCAAAACAAAATAGCACCCATTCCTCAAACGGAATTGGGTGCTATTCTTTTACAAATTCAATTATATCATTGATATTGCAGTTAAGGGCAGAGCACATTCTTTCAAGCACGAAACTGTCATAACGCTTTACCTTGTTCTTGTAATAATTATCTATAATTTGGTATTGTATACCCGTGCGTTTTGCAAGCTCATAACGGCTGATGTTAAGTCTTTTTAATGTTCTATCCAAACATAATGTAATCATTCAACCACCTCACGATTATATTTTATTAAATATATATCCTCTTGACAATTCGTTTATACAATTATATACTTATATAAAGATATAATCTTGGAGGGATGTAAAATGAATCGTTTGTCAAAATTATTAGTTATCATTGGAGGTGTCCTCGCTGCTTTTACAGCCACAGGCATTCGTGCACCGCTTCCGGTTATAATCATAGGAGGACTTTGTCTTGGAATGTCATGGCTATTATCCTCGTGTGTATACGGAGGCAATATTTGGGGTATTAAAATCGATGCTTCGGGCAGTGGACGAATTCTTTCAATATCAAGTGCTTTAGGAATGATAATCGGCGGTTATGGCGCTGTTACAGCGTTGATTTGTGTTTTGTCTTTTAACATTGTGGATATGGTTACAAGCTTGATAGCCTTTGTATTACCGTTGGTTGTCGGTCCGTTTATTGCTAAAAAGATTACGGATAATTTAGTTGTTGCAAAGTCTAAAAACGCATTAGTACTCGACAATCTTCAAATCTTTAAGGATGTTGAAGGAGAAATTGGTAAAGCAACTAGTTTTGTTGTAGGATTTGAAGGGGTTGCACTTTTCAGTAGTACAAATTACTGCTACGCAATTTATCGTTATGAAGATTATGAGTTAGGTGAATTAACAACACCTCAGGAAGTGGCTTTGGTCGGCACCTATTTTGTGCAAAAATATCACGATGAGTTTAACTATAAAGTGGATGTCGAGGTAATTCCTGGAGAACCCGGTCAAACCGTTGTCGCGGTTGGTACGGGCGGCGTTGGCGTTGCAAGAATTGAAGGTACACCTGACCAAAGATTGTTCAGGAGCTACATCTTTAGCAAAAAATAGGAGAAGATAAAAATGGATCATTATGAGGTAGTAAGCTTTTTGGTTTTGCTACTATTTGGTGTATCATTTATCTGTTTTATTAACGAGATATTGCTGGTTGGAAACTTCAATATTCATAACGAAGGTATGGTGTTTGGCGTTTTTGTTCCAAAGACAAAATCACGCAGCGTAGGGCAGTTAGTTGTCTGCGGGTTGATTTCAATGCTGATGTTTCCTTTAGTAGCAAACAACATGCTGTCACTAATATTCGAGAAATTTCTTTTGTTCGTGTTTTATATTTTGATATTTATCATAGGTTTTATTATAGTGTCTGTTAGAAAATATAAAGCTCAGGTTAAGCGTTGTGCGAAACAAAACAACGCGCTGGTCCTTGGTGGATTGCCATTGGTTCAAGCTGCTGACCAAAAAATTATTGTTGCCGATGAGTTTTGCGTGAAGAATGATTGCATAAAAATATCAAAACAAGGTGTAACTGACACGATATACTATACAGACTACGGTTATACGTCGTTGAGTGGAGAAAACGAGCATGCGATGCTGGGTATGTATTTTCTGCAGAGGCACCATAAACGTTTTGATATGAAGGTGTGCATGAAAATTGCTGAAGTAAACACCGGAAAAATTGTTGGAACGGTATCGGGTTTAGGAATTAACCGAAAGGTTACTTTGGAGGAAGAAAAGAATCTTGTGAGAGTGCTGGATTATTATCAATTCTCGGCTAAACGATAAAATGGCGCTGTTCCAACAGAATCGAACGAATAAAAGATGAAATATAAACTTGTCATCGTAATGGTTCGCAACACACAAAAATCCTCGTATCGTAAGATACGGGGATTTTTACTTTTCACTGTCGTTTGCGGAATATATATAAAATATATTGATATATATCACCTCTATATAGTATAATAATTATAAAGTGAGGGATTTCAATGAACGCGAGCTCAAACAACAGAATTTTGGAAATTGATCCTTATTTAGCGCCTTATGAGAAGGACATCAATTTAAGAACAGAGCTTTTTATGGGCAAAAGAAAAGAGCTTTTGGGCCAGTGCAAAAAGATAAAAACTTTCGCTAACGGTCATAAGTATTTTGGCTTTCACCGCACTCGCACCGGCTGGGTCTACAGAGAGTGGGCGCCTGCCGCTGACGAAATGTACCTCACGGGCGATTTTAACAACTGGGATGTTGAAAATTGCCCTATGACTAAGCTCGAAAACGGCGTTTTTGAGGTGCATCTCAAGGGTAAAAACGCCCTTAAATCAGGGCAAAAGGTGCAGGCGGTTGTTGTAAGCTCGGGCAAGATGCTGCGGCGCATTCCGCTTTACGCTACCCGCGTTGTGCAGGACCCTCAAACATATTTGTGGTGTGCCGAGATTGAGGACTCGTATGAAAATTTCCCGTGGTCCGACGCCGATTTTGTACCCGAAAAAACCCCGTTTATTTATGAATGCCACATAGGTATGGCGCAGGAAAAGGGTGCCGTAGGCACCTATCGCGAATTTACCGAGAACATCCTGCCGAGAATTAAAGAGCTGGGGTACAACACCATACAGATAATGGCTGTTATGGAGCATCCTTATTACGGCTCCTTTGGCTATCAGGTCTCTAACTTTTTCGCCGCTTCTTCGCGTTACGGCAGTAGCCGAGAACTAAAAGAGCTTATAAACACTGCTCACGAAATGGGCATTGCCGTTTTGTTGGATGTCGTGCATTCTCATGCAGTCAAAAACACAAACGAGGGACTCAACGAGTTTGACGGTACGGTATATCAGTTTTTCCACGAGGGTGAAAAGGGCGATCACAGCGCCTGGGGAACCAAGCTTTTTAATTACGGCAAAAATGAAGTGTTGCATTTTTTGCTCTCAAATCTTAAATATTGGATGGAGGTTTTCCATTTTGACGGATTCCGCTTCGACGGAGTGACCTCTATGCTCTATCACGATCACGGACTGGGAAGTGCGTTTACAGATTACAGTATGTACTTTTCAATGAATACCGATACCGATGCAGTTACCTATTTGCAGTTGGCGAACGAACTGATCCACGAAATCAACCCTCACGCTATCACAATAGCGGAGGATATGTCGGGTTTGCCGGGTATGTGTATTCCCATACGGGACGGCGGCATCGGTTTTGATTACCGCTTATCTATGGGCGTGCCGGATCTATGGATAAAAACCATCAAGGAATACAGCGATGAAAATTGGGATATCGGTAAGCTGTGGTATGAGCTTACATCCCGTCGCCCACAGGAGAAGAATATAGGCTACTGCGAGTCTCACGATCAGGCTTTGGTCGGGGATAAGACTATCATGTTCCGCCTTTGCGACGCTGATATGTATACCGGTATGAACAAATTCGGCGGCAATCTTGTGATAGACAGAGGTGTTGCGCTTCATAAGATGATCCGCCTCATTACCGCCTCCTTGGCAGGAGAGGGCTATCTTAATTTTATGGGAAATGAGTTCGGCCACCCCGAGTGGATAGATTTTCCGCGTGAGGGTAACGGCTGGAGCTACCATTATTGCCGCAGACAATGGAGTTTGGTGGACAATCCCGACCTAAGATACAGGGAGCTTAATGCTTTTGATAAGGCTATGATAAAGCTGCTCAAGGAAGAAGACCTGCTCGCTGTTTCTGCCGAAAACAGATGGCTTCATCAGGATGACAAGGTCCTCATCTATACTAAGGGAGATGCCGTGTTTATCTTCAATTTCCACCCGACAAAATCGTTCGACGGATATTTTGTGCCCGTGGGCAAAGAAGGCACGTATAACGTTGTTCTTTCTTCGGATGACGGTGAGTTCGGAGGCTTCTCCCGTGTTGACACCTCCGTTCAATATGACACCTCGACGACGCCTACCGGCTGGGTCGGATTTAAGTGCTATCTGCCGAGCAGGAGCGCAATTGTTTTGAAGAGGGCTAAGCAAAAAAATTGACATAAGCAACCGCCGCTTGCGTTTATGTGCGAGCGGCGGTTGCTTATGTCTTGTCCGACCTTGTTCTGAAAACCCTTTTGAATGTCAAAAAGCTGCCATTTGTAAGAAGTTTATAATTTTTACAGATTTTTTAATGCGTTTTATAGTGTTTTTTGCGGTTTTTTCCTTGATTTTTGTTTCTACATACAGTATAATTTATTTTGTATAAATATGTGTTGATATACTCTTGCATAGGTGAAAATAACAGACTGTTTTTACAAAAGGAACAGGAAAGAGGTTGAACTGTGAAAAGCTTTAAGCATGATTTGAGCCTGAGAATAGCCAAGTTAATGCCGGTAATTTTTGCTTCGGTCCCCTTTGCGTTTTGCTGGTACGGCTATTTTGCGGATACCATAATGGCTCCTTACTTCAACAAGGGAAACTGGTTGGTCATCGCGCTTTTTGTTGCGTTATACATAACTTTTGCGAGGGTGTACGATGCCTTCCTCATCTCGATAAACAGGATATCCGAGATCGCTTACAGTCAGTGCCTTGCCGTGCTGCTATCGGACGCGATGATGTTCATCGTTATATGGCTCTTGAACCACAGCTTCCCCAACCTCATCCCCTGTCTTATCACTCTGGCGGTGCAGTTGGTGCTGGTGGTCGCCTGGAGCTTTATTGCACATATGTGGTATTTCGCCTCTTTCTCCCCCAGCAAGACGGCCATCGTATACAGCGAGCATTATGACGTTGCCTCCCTGATGCGCGAGTACGGACTGGAGAAGAAGTTTGACGTGCAGGCGGTGATTGATGCCGAGGATTGCGCGGCTGATATTAGCCGACTTGAAGGCTTTGGTACGGTGTTTATCTGCGGCGTCAGCAGCCACGAGCGCAACCAGCTTTTGAAATATTGTACCGATAAGGGCATTACCGTTTATTTGCTGCCCCGCATCGGCGACATCATCCTCAACGGCGCAAAGCGTATGCATATGTTCCACCTGCCTATGCTCAGGGTGGACAGATGGAACCCCAAGCCCGAGTACAAGCTTTTCAAAAGGCTCTTCGACATCGTCGCAAGTCTAATAGTGCTTGTGCCGCTCAGCGGAATTATGCTTGTCACCGCCATCGCGATAAAGGCGACCGACGGCGGCCCCGTTTTCTACAAGCAGGACCGCTTGACCAAGGATGGCAAGGTGTTTAAGGTGCTGAAGTTCCGCTCGATGAGGGTGGATGCCGAGAAGGACGGCGTCGCAAGGCTTTCTACCGGCGACAACGACGACCGCATCACGCCTGTCGGCAGGATAATCCGCAAGTGCAGGATCGACGAGCTGCCGCAGTTGCTCAACATTTTGGGCGGTAGTATGAGCGTCGTGGGACCGCGTCCCGAGCGACCCGAGATCGCTGAGCAGTATGAGCAGGAGCTGCCCGAGTTCCGTCTGCGACTGCAGGCCAAGGCGGGCCTGACCGGCTACGCGCAGGTCTACGGCAAGTATAATACGACGCCCTATGATAAACTCCAGATGGATCTGATGTACATAGCAAAGCCGAGCTTTATGGAGGACCTGCGCATAATCTTCGCAACCATAAAGATACTCTTCCTCCCCGAAAGCACCGACGGCATCGCTGTCGGCCAAACCACCGCAATGGGCGGGGCAGAACCGTTGGATGTAACCTATTACGAGGAAGAGGCTTTGACCGGAAAGTAATATATACGGCGTGTAAAAAGGGGAGAAATTCTTAAAATGAACTATTCTGTACTGATGTCGGTTTACTATAAAGAAAAGCCCGACAATCTCAGACAGAGCATGGAGAGTATTTGGCGGCAAACTGTACCGACAGATGACTTCGTGTTGGTGTGTGACGGGCCTCTTGGCATTGACTTGGATGCTGTCATTTCTCAAATGGAAGAAACTCATCAAGATATATTGCGTGTTATTAGGTTGCCAAAGAATGTGGGATTGGGAAACGCTCTAAACGAAGGCTTAAAACACTGTAAAAACGATTTGGTAGCCCGGATGGATAGTGATGATATTGCTTATTCTGACCGTTGCGAGAGACAGCTCAAGGTGTTTGAAGATAATCTAAGCGTTGCAATTTGCAGTGGCATTGTCGAGGAGTTTACAAGTTCTACAGATATAATTGATACGCAACGTATCCCTCCGGAAAAACATGAAGAAATAATACAATTTGCAAAAAAGAGAAATCCTTTCAACCATCCATGTGTTATGTATCGTAAAAATGAAGTTATGGCAGTAGGTGGATACCTAGAAATATTTCTTTTGGAGGACTACTACCTTTGGGTTAGGATGCTTATCAACGGGGCAGTTGGCTATAATCTGCAAGAATCACTTTTGTGGATGCGTGCAGGCAGTGATATGTACAAGCGGCGCGGAGGCTGGAAATATGCAAAAGCTCAGATAAGGTTGTTTGGATATATGAGAAAAAGCGGATTCATTGGCATAAAAGATTATATGCTGTCATGTATGGCTCGAACAGCGTCTTCGTTGGCACCAAATAGTTTAAGAAAAGCCGTGTTTAATTGGAAGTTAAGAAAGTGAGAGAATAAGTTGGCAGACATCTTGAACAAAAAGAAGATTATGTTTGTGCTCCCTCGAATGAATGGCGGTGGGGCAGAACGTGTAGTTTCTATCCTTGCTAATCATTTTAGTGAATGCTACGATGTGACTTTGTTGGTTCTTGTTTCAAAGGAGTCCTTTTATCCACTTAATGAGCGGGTAAAGTTTATAAGTGCGGACGTTAAGGTAAATAGGACAAATCGTTTTTTTCGCATCATTAGTCTTGCTACAAACTTTTTGCGTTCGGTTTTCTTTGTTCGAAAGCAGATTTTAAAGTTAAATCCGCATATTGTGTTTTCGGTTTTGGAAGAAACCGATATAGTGACTTATCTCGCAATGCTTGGAAAAAAGAAAACTGTGAGGGTGTGTTCCGAGCGCAACGACCCCACAAAGAGAAGCAAATTGATGCAGTATATATTAAAAAGAATATATCAGAATAGTGACAGTTTGATCTGTCAATCGTTTGCGGTTGCGGACTTTTATAGCAATGTTCCTGATAGTCGAAAAAAAGTTATTCCTAACCCTGTGGACTTTTCAAAATATCCAGAACGAGTTTCAGAAGGAGAAAAGAAACGAGTAGTAGGTGTTGGGCGTCTGCGGGAGCAAAAAAACTTTCGGATGCTTATTGATAGCTTTGCGTTGGTTGCTGAGCAACACTCAGATGTAGATTTAGTTATTTACGGTGAGGGCTCTCAACGCGAAGAATTGGAACGGCGAATATCGGAGCTCGGACTGGAAGGAAGAGTTGAGTTGCCTGGTGCGTCTCGCCAAGTGTTAGCGGATATTAGGGATGCCACGGTATTTGTTATGTCATCAGATTATGAAGGGTTTCCAAATGCATTGGTTGAGGCAATAGCCGTTGGAGTTCCTGTGATATCTACTGATTTCCCAACAGGTATAGCACGAGATATTATAAAAGAAGATGTTGGTATAGTTATACCTTGCGGTGATAAAAACGCTTTGGCTAATGCGTTAGAAACCTTGTTAAGTCAGCCTGAGAAAAGACGATATATACGCGAAAACGGCTATAAATCCGTGTGTGAATTTGAGACCGACAAGGTAGTAGAAATGTGGGATGAGCTTTTTGCGAGTCTAGAAATGAGTGGTATATAATGAACGAAAAAATCAAGAAGTTTCTCAAAAACCCGCTTTTGCTTTTTGTTACACTTGGCCATGGGGGAGTCTTTAATTGGATGGATGATGAACGGTATTTGAAGATGGTTTATCGTATTCAGATGGGCAAGAAGTTGAACCTTGACCCGCCGGTTACTTTCAACGAAAAGATCCAGTGGCTGAAGTTGTATGACCGGAAGCCGGAATATACTACGATGGTTGACAAATATGAGGCTAAA
This sequence comes from Acutalibacteraceae bacterium, assembly GCA_045637185.1. GTDB lineage: Bacteria > Bacillota > Clostridia > Oscillospirales > Acutalibacteraceae > RGIG2206. Next base: position 13,250 of record JAZTZA010000191.1, on the reverse strand, counting down.
AAACATGTTTCCGATCTCATAGGTGAGCAATACATCATACCAACGCTTGGTGTGTGGGATCATTTTGATGAAATTGATTTTGACAAATTGCCAAATCAATTTGTGCTTAAGTGTACGCATGATAGCGGCGGCCTGGTCATTTGTCGCGACAAAGAGAAGTTGGATAAAGAAAAGGCGCGCAGAACGTTAGAGAATTGCCTTAAACACAATTTTTTCTGGGGCATGCGCGAATGGCCCTACAAGGACGTGCCTCGCAAGATTATTGCAGAAGCTTACCTGGTGGACGAATCCGGTGTGGAACTGAAAGATTACAAAATATTCTGCTTCAATGGTAAAGCGGAATATGTGGAAGTAGATTTTAACAGACACATCGAGCACAAGCTGAATCCCTATGACTTCGATTGGAACCCTCTGAATTTCTGCGATAAGTCCAAAAACGATTATGATGCCAATATTCCGAAGCCTGCCCGGTTGGAGGAGATGCGTCAGATCGCAGAGAAGTTGAGCGTTAATATATCTTTCCTGCGGGTGGACTTTTATAGCATATATGACAAAATATACATTGGCGAGCTGACATTATATCCGGGAAGCGGATATATCCAGTTTGACCCGCCATCTACAGACTTGAAATACGGAAAACTACTAAAACTGGATAGGGAGTGAGCCTATGAAAATTTCCTGTCGGGCTAATACTGTGCAGCCGTCCTTAATAAGACAGCTGTTTAATATGGCTAAGAATTATGACGATGTGATCGATCTGACACTTGGCGATCCTGATTTACAGACACCTGAACGAATCAAGCATGCCGGTTGTCAGGCAATTATGCAGAATAAAACCAAATATTCGGCAAATGCAGGTATGGCAGAGGCGCGGGCAGTTGTGGCAAAGCACGTGAATAAGGTGTGGAATGTTCCATGCGATCCGGATAGCAACCTGATCGTTACGGTAGGTGGCATGGAAGCGCTGTTTCTTGTGCTTTCTTGTATGGTGGACGAGGGTGACGAGGTGATCATCTTTGCTCCTTATTATGTCAATTACGTGCAGATGGTCAACATTTGCGGCGGTAAGCCGGTGATCATTGACTCCTACTCGGACACCCATGGAATGGTGATCAATGCAGAAGCGGTACGCAAAAGCATTACAGACCGCACAGTAGCAATTATTGTGAATTCGCCCAATAATCCCACAGGTTCCCTCTTGTCAAAGCAGGATTTGGAAAAGATATGGGGGCTTGCCCAGGCCCATGATCTGACGGTGATTTCCGACGAAGTGTACAGAACTTTGATTTTTGACGACAATCACCACGAGAGCATTTTGCAATTCCCGGGCGCACAGGATAGAACGGTTTTGATCGACAGCTTGTCGAAAGAATACTGTATGACAGGGTGGCGTGTAGGCTACGCTTATGGACCGGAATTGCTGATCAGGAATATGGTGAAGATGCAGGAGAATGTGGCAGCCTGTGCTTCCTTGCCGTCTCAATATGCTATGATTGAGGCTTACAGTGATTCCGCGTGTAACGATGGAACCATCGCGGAGATATTTCAGAAGCGGTGCGACTACCTCTATGAGGCGCTTTGCCAGATTCCAGGTGTGCATTGTATAAAACCCAAAGGAACATTTTATTTGTTTCTTAATATTGAAAAGACGGGTATGCAATCTTATGATTTTGCCTGTCAATTACTTCAGCAGGAGCATGTTGCGGTGGTACCGGGTGAAGCATACGGTGAGAGCTATACGAATTATGTGCGTATTGCATTTACAAAGGAAATTGCTGTCCTGGAAAAGGCAGTGGAGAGAATTCGCAGATTTATTCTAGATAAGCTACCTTAATTCTGTTTTAAGCAAGATGGAGCTACAATGGAAAAGAATTTAAACCAAAAAGTAAATCAAGCGACGAAGTGGTCCAGCATTACGGAAATTGCGGCGAAACTGGTGGTCCCCATCGCCAATATGCTGCTTGCCCGCTTGTTGGTACCGGAAGCCTTTGGCGTGGTTGCAACCTTGACAATGGTGGTTAGCTTTGCAGAGATTTTTACAGATGCTGGCTTCCAAAAATATTTGGTTCAGCACGAGTTTGTCGATGATGCAGACTTGGAGCAAAGCACCAATGTGGCTTTTTGGACTAATTTGGTTTTGTCTTTGCTTATTTGGGGGATTATTGCGTTGTTTGCAGCGCCTATTGCCAACTTGGTTGGTTCACCCGGTTGTGGGTTGGCAATTGTTGTAATCAGCGCAGAGATTTCGTTGCTGGCTTTTTCCAGCATTCAAATGGCGCGGTACAGTTTGAACCGGATGAATGGGATGTGAAACTAGGTGAGTGGCTGGAATTGCCCTAATAGTAAGATGAGATTTAGAAGGGATAATATTATATGCGAATAACACTGTTCATCAGCTGTGCAAGCGGTGGCGGAGCAGAGCGCGTAGTGTGCAATCTTGCTAACCATTTAGTTGGAAATGGCCACAACGTTACGATGTTACTTGTTTCGGATGAGAAATCTTATTACATAGATGAGCGCGTTAGATGCGTGTGCTTAAAAAGGTCGTCTGATAAAAGGTTGCCGCACGTTGTGATAAACGCTCTTCGCTTTATTAGACTGAATCGTTACTTGCGCAAAGAAGAGCAGGATGTATATGTAACGTTCTTACCCAAATTAACGGGGCTTCTTCTTGGACAAAGGAAATTCTTCAGCGCACCGGTTATTCTTGCCGAAAGGGCAGACCCAGGAACATATTGCAGGTCTTCTGAAAAGAACAGGAAGAACTTTGAGAAGCACTATCCTTTAGCCGACGGATATGTTTTCCAAACCGAAGATGCACGCGAATTCTATCAAAACGCAGGAATCAATACGGAAAACAGCGTTGTGATTCCTAACGCTATCAACCCTGCGTTTGTCGGAAAGGCGTACAACGGTATCCGTTCCAAGCGTATTGTTGGTGTTGGCAGATTGGATACCCAGAAGAACTTTTCATTGCTAATAGAATCATTTGCGTTATTGAATGAAACTGTACCGGAGTATAATCTTGTCATATACGGTGAGGGACCACAGAGGGCAGAACTTCAACAAAAAATAGAAGATCTTGGCCTTTGTGACAGGGTGTCTCTACCGGGAAGGACAGACAATATCATTGATGCTATAAAGGATTCGTCGTTATTTGTGCTTTCTTCTGACTATGAAGGTATGCCAAATGCTCTTGCTGAGGCTATGGCGCTGGGCATACCAAGCATATCAACCGATTGTCCGGCAGGCGGGTCGAAGTTTTTAATTAAAAACGGAGAGAATGGACTTCTTGTGCCCATGAAAGATCCAGAAGCGATGGTTGCTGCAATGAAGAAGATACTTGTAGACGGCGAATTAGCGGAACAGTTGAGTCGCAACGCGGTCAAGATAGCTGATGAATTGACTGCAGAAAAAACATACGGCGCATGGGAAGAGTTCATTGTGAAGATGGTTAAAACACAACGAGTGGAGAAATAACAATGCTAAAAATAGCGATTATGCTTGAAAGTTTTTCGGTGGGCGGAGCGCAAAGAGTTGTCAGTGAGTTGGTTAAAAACTTAGACAAGACACAAATAGACTTGCGTGTAATCTGCTGTGAAGAAAGAGTGGACACAGCTATGGCCCGCGAAATCGAGAAGGTCGCAGAGGTTGTGTATTTGAACACAAACGGACAAAATATTTTGAAGAGATTCAAAATAGTGTTCAAATACTTGAAAGAATTTCAGCCCGATGTTGTTAATACGCATTTAACACCGCAGCTCTATGCTGTTCCGTGGGGAATTCTCCATAAAAAGCCGATAATTATTACCGCCCACACAAAACCTGAAAAGGCTTTTGTGAAAAAAATTGAGTTTTTGATTCGTTGGGCTTTGAGACATAGCAAACTGTATATTGTTGCCGTTTCTCAGGAAAATCTTCGCTTGGTCAAAAATTACTTTGGTATTGACGAAAGCAGATGTTGCTATATAAATAACGGTATAGATATAGATGCGTTTTATAGAGAGGAACACGAGAATTTTACGTTTATTAACGTTGCCAGACAGGACGAAAACAAAAATCAGGCCGCAATCATTCGTTGCTTTGCGCAGTTGCACAAGGAACGACCTGACACCCGTTTGGTTCTGCTGGGAGACGGGCCGTGCCATAATAAGCTCTGTGAGTTGCGCGACGAGTTTGGTTTGAAGAATGTAATTGAGTTGCCCGGCTCAAAGAGCAATGTAGCAGATTATTATGCAAGAGCTGATGTTTATGTTCAGGCGTCTCACCGTGAGGCGATGCCAATGTCCGTGCTTGAGGCTATGGCTGCGGGTCTGCCCATTATATCTACTGATGTTGGCGGAATGAGAGATGTTGTGCAGGGAAACGGATATCTCTATGAAGATAATGACGAAGGCCGTTTGTTTTGTATTATGCAAAAAATGGTATGTGCAACACCGCAGGAGAAGTGCTCTATGTGTCAGGCGTCACGAAAAGTTTCTGAGCTGTTCTCTGCTAAAAGCATGGCGGCCAAGTATTTAAATTTGTTTATAGAAAGAGGAAAATACCGATGAAGGTGCGTGCCGTAACATTAGGGTTTACATTGCTGCTATGTGTGTTTGCAGGAGTGATCTTCAATGTAATGAGTAGTACAATGGCCGCAATGATGTTTTTGGTTTATTTCTTTGTTGTTGGAGTAATATCGTGTAATGCATCCAAAAACATATATATACTATTGTTCATGGTGGCTTTCTTTGTGTTTCTTCTTGGTCGGCCAATGATTGTTGAACTTACGGGCTATGATGATAATTTTTATCCAGTTAAAATCTCTCGCGATACGTTGCAGCACACGTACTTTCTAATAACACTATCGATGGTTTTTGTGTTTGTTGGTTATTATGGTGCAAAACTGCTAAAATTCCCGCAATTATCGATTAACGAAAATAAGTTTTTTTCCGAAACCACAGTTGATAATATTCGGTGCTATTCGAAAATCTCCACCATTGTATTCGGTGTGGCATTGCTGTTAATTAATATCGAGAGAGCTATATATGTTTCAGTATATGGATATCTGGACAGCTATATAGACTTGAACAGTAATTTGCCGGGAGTAGTCAGTCAGTTAGCAGAGCTGTATCCAACTTCTTTTGCTTTGTATTTGTCGACTATGCCGAATCGTAAAGAGAGCAAAAGTATGTTCTATATACATATTGTGGTTATGGGGCTTTACTTGCTAACGGGAAAACGTTATGAAGCAGTGGCTGCCGTGCTTTTGCTGATTCTTTATTTTGTTTTGAGAAACCAAACGGACGAAGAAAGATGGTTTAGCCGCAAGCATGTAATTGCTATTTTGTTGGCTGTTCCGTTTGTTTTGGTGTTTTTGATTGCAATGGAGTCTTGGAGAGCAGATAGATCCGTTGATGCAACCTTTGGTGAATTGATAGCCGACTTCTTCAGCAGTGTCGGTGGTTCATCTATAATTATCAGTTATGAAGACATGTACCATGAGGGGTTGGCATCGCGAGATGTGTGGTTCTCGTTTGGCAACCTTTGGAAATCGGTAAACGGCAACATAATCGGACGGCTTTTTGGTGGGGATACGGTTTATGCCAACCAGACCATAGAAAACGCTTTGTACGGCCATTCTCTAGGCGCTGCAATTATGTATAAAATAAATCCGTCACTTATGTTTGCGGGCGGCGGAATAGGATCATGTTATATTGCGGAGCTTATGTGCGATTTTTCTTATGTGGGAGTGGCTTTAGGAAGCGCGATAATCGGAATGGTAATGCAAAAATGTAGCGGTCTTATCAAAGGAAAATTTATTCATAATTTTTTGGTAGTATTTATAGCAACAAATATGTTTAGAGTTCCTCGAGATTCATTTGACCATTTCTTTTACCAATTCTTCGGAATAAAAAATATTTTGTTTCTTGTTTTAATTTGTTTTGTTGCAAGTTTCTATAATATGCGGATTAAATCAAACAAACAACAAGAGTTGCTATAACACATCAATGCGAAAAAGAGGGTATAGCAAAGCATGATTAAAAGAATTCTCAAACTTATATATGGTTCTTACCAAGTCGCCCTGCGAGATGGATTGGTTGCACAAGAAGGCGTTTCCGTTATGGAGTGTCAAAAACTGTTGAGTCAGAGGATCAGTGTTTATGGGTAAAGAAAATAAAAGCGTGTTTGGCGGATTGGCATGGAGCTTCGCTGAGCGCATCTCCGCTCAATTAGTGTCAACTGTGGTCGGAATTGTTCTTGCTCGAATTCTTATGCCAGAAGATTATGGTTTAATCTCTATTGTCATGGTGTTCATAACTTTGTGTGACGTCTTTGTAACAACAGGATTCTGTAGTGCTGTCGTTCAAAAAAAAGAGGTGGACGAAACGGATTTCAACACTGCTTTTTATTTGAGTTTGGCTACTTCTTTGGTGTTGTATTTGATTTTGTTTTTTGCGGCGCCAGTAATATCAAAAATGTACCAAATTCCCCTGTTGTCTCCGGTTATTCGTGTGCTTGGAATACGGCTTGTAATAACTGCGCTAAACGCGATTCAACAATCCTATATACGCAGAAAAATGAGGTTCCGTCAGCTTTTTATAGCTAATATTTGGGGAACGTTACTTTCTTGTGCCGTAGGCATTGCTATGGCGTATGCCGGCTTTGGAGTATGGGCTTTAGTCGCTCAGTATATGACCAATTCTGTTATAGGCACAGTTGTCTTGCATTTTGTGTGTGGCTGGAGGCCTCGGATTCAGTTCTCGGTAAAGAAGGCAAGAGAAATATTTTCGTTTGGGTGGAAGGTGCTTTGCACCTATTTGGTTTCAACTCTACAAAATGATATTAGAAGTCTAGTTGTTGGCAAGGTGTTTGGACCGACAGACTTGGCTTACTTCGACCAAGGAAAGAAGTATCCGTCGCTGCTGGTTAACAATGTAAACTCATCGTTAAACCGCGTTATGCTTCCTGCTTTTTCGAGAAAGCAGGACGAAACAGATGAATTTAGGGCGATGCTCCGAAAATCCGTAAGAACAGGAATGTTCATAATAGTGCCTATAATGATGGGTCTGTTAGCGGTAGCAGAAACGTTCGTTTCGGTTGTGTTGACGGATAAATGGATGCAAATTGTGCCATTTCTAAGGATCTTCTGTGTTATTTATATGACTAGACCGTTGGAAGAAATGTGTCACCAAGCAGTTATAGCACTTGGAAGAAGTGACATATCTTTCAAAATAATGATACTTATAAATGTGACAGCGTTGTCAACGGTGTTGTTAGCTGTTTTTGTGTTCCACAGCGTGCTTCTTATGGCAGTTTTGTCGTTGCTAAACGCTTTTGTTAGTATAGTTTGTTTCCTTATAGCAACAAATAAACTGGTAGGTTACAGATTCAAGGATCAGCTTGTGGATGTGCTACCAACAATTTTAATTTCGTTTATAATGTGTGTTGTTGTGTATTTTGTTCATTTCATACCGTTAAGCCAGATTGCTGTATTATTTATACAAATCCTTGTTGGAATAGGTGTATATTGTTTGCTGTCACATGTGTGTAAAATGGAAGCTTATTTTTATTTCAGGTCAATGATAGTTAATCGTATCTTCAAAAACAAGAACCGCGCGCAGAAATAAAGGAGGAAGCTATGCTGATACCGAATGTAGAACTAAAGAACAAGACCGTCTTTGTCACAGGGGCGGCCGGATTTATCGGTGCCAACCTTGTTACAGAGTTGCTCAACACCGTTGAGGCAATAACAATTATCGGCCTTGACAACATGAACGACTACTACGACGTTTCCATCAAGGAGTACCGTCTCTGCGAGATTGAAAAGGTGGCCGCCGCGCATCCGAATTCCCGTTGGGAATTTGTCAAGGGCAGTATTGCTGACAAGGCGCTGGTTGACTCCCTTTTTGCAAAGCATAACTTCTCCGTGGTGGTTAACCTCGCGGCGCAGGCAGGAGTGCGCTACTCCATAACCAACCCCGATGTATATATCGAGAGCAACCTTATCGGTTTCTATAACATCCTTGAGGCCTGCCGCAACTATCCTGTTGAGCATTTGGTATATGCGTCAAGCTCGTCGGTCTACGGCTCCAACAAAAAGATTCCTTATTCTACCGACGATAAGGTGGACAACCCCGTTTCCCTGTATGCCGCGACAAAGAAGAGCAACGAGTTGATGGCTCACGCCTACTCAAAGCTTTACAATATTCCGTCGACCGGTCTTCGCTTTTTCACCGTCTACGGACCTGCGGGCCGTCCTGACATGGCATACTTCGGTTTCACCGACAAACTCAGGCAGGGCAAGACCATTCAAATTTTCAACTACGGCAACTGCAAGCGCGATTTTACCTATGTCGACGACATCGTTGAGGGGGTAAAGCGCGTTATGGCGTGTGCGCCCGAAAAGCGTATCGGTGAGGACGGGCTTCCCGAGCCGCCCTATCGCGTCTACAACATCGGAAATAACAGTCCCGAAAATCTTCTGGACTTCGTCGACATACTGCAACAGGAGCTTATAGCCGCAGGCGTGTTGCCTGAGGATTACGATTTCGAAGCTCATAAGGAGCTCGTTCCGATGCAGCCGGGCGATGTGCCCGTGACCTACGCAGATACTGATGCTCTTGAGAGAGACTTCGGATTTAAGCCTTCCACTTCGCTGCGTGAGGGATTGCGAAAATTTGCACAGTGGTACAGAGCCTTTTATATGGAGGGATAAAAATGAAGATAGCAGTAGCCGGAACGGGATACGTCGGGCTGTCTATGGCGGTTTTGCTTTCGCAAAATCACACGGTGACGGCGGTTGACATAATTCCTGAAAAGGTTGACAAAATAAACGCCGGTATCTCGCCAATACAGGATAACGAGATTGAAGAGTTTCTCGCCAACAAGAAGCTTGACCTGACCGCAACGGTCGACGCTGAGTCGGCTTACAGGGATGCGGAATATGTAATAATTGCCGCCCCTACAAACTACGACAGCAAGAAGAACTATTTTGACACCTCTGCGGTCGAGTCGGTCATTGACACCGTTATGGCGGTCAATCCCAACGCCATTATGGTGATAAAGTCGACCATTCCTGTCGGTTACACCGAGAATATCCGCAAGAAAACGGGCAGCAAGAACATTCTCTTCAGCCCCGAGTTTTTGCGCGAGAGCAAGGCGCTGTACGACAACCTGTATCCCTCTCGAATCGTAGTGGGAACCGACCTTGCTGATGAGCGCCTGACAAAAGCTGCGGAGGTTTTCGCCAACCTGCTCAAGCAGGGGGCCATAAAGGAGGACGTAGAGACTCTGTTTATGGGCTTCACCGAAGCAGAGGCGGTAAAGCTTTTTGCAAACACCTATCTTGCCCTTCGCGTCTCCTTTTTTAACGAGCTTGATACATATGCCGAGATGAAGGGGCTCAACACCCGACAGATTATTGACGGAGTCTGCCTTGACCCCAGAATCGGCAGTCATTATAATAACCCTTCTTTTGGATACGGCGGATACTGTCTGCCCAAGGACACGAAGCAACTGCTTGCCAACTATGAAAACGTGCCTGAAAACCTTATCGAAGCAATCGTTGAGGCCAACCGCACCCGTAAGGATTTCATTGCCGACCGCGTGCTTGAAAAGGCGGGCTATTATAGTGCAAATAGCAATTGGGACGCAAAGCAGGAGAAAGAAGTCGTAATCGGCGTCTACCGCCTGACTATGAAATCTAACTCCGTCAACTTCCGCCAAAGCTCCATTCAGGGCGTTATGAAGCGTATAAAGGCAAAAGGTGCGGTTGTCGTGGTCTACGAGCCTGAGCTGAAGGATGGAGACACCTTCTTTGGAAGCCTTGTCGTCAATGACCTTGAGAGGTTCAAGGCCACCTGCGATGCCATAATTGCCAACAGATATGACAGTTGCCTTGACGACGTCAAGGACAAGGTGTATACGAGAGATCTGTTCAGACGGGATTAACGGAAGGAAGGCATAATTGTGCTGACACAAACGCAACAAACGGTGCTTGAGCTGACGGCGGCATCTCTTTTCGGCAGACAGGTGAATATTCCCGATGGCACCGATTGGAATGCCGTGCTTGAGGAAAGCAATCAGCAGTCGGTCTTGTTGCAGGTATATTCGGCGGCTCAGCCTTTTTTGCCCGAAGACGTCAGGAAACAATGGAAGCCGCTTTGCGACCGCATCATCGCCAATAACGTGCGTATCGAATGGGAGCACTCTGAACTTCACGAGGTTATGACCAAGGCGAATATGCCCTACGTTGTGATAAAGGGGTGTGCATCATCCGAGCGCTATCCCGACCCCTCTCTGCGTATTATGGGGGACGTCGACTTTTTGGTTGCGCCCGAGAACATCGATGCTGCAGGCAAACTGCTTGAGGGCGTCGGGTTTGAATTGGAAGAGCGCGACGAGGAAGAGATTCACGTAGTCTATCGGCGTGCCGCCTCGGGTGGATGGTCGGTCTGGGAGATGCATTGGCAGGTCAACGGAGTGCCCGCGGGGCCTGTTGGCGAACAGGTCGAGCAGTATCTGTCGACCGCTATTTTGGATGGCGTCGATAGCCTCACTCCGTCCGGCTCGTTTAGGGCTACATCGACCTTTCATCACGGGTTGGTTTTGCTTCTGCACACCGCGACTCATCTAATTAATACAGGAGTCGGGCTAAGACATCTGTGCGATTGGACGGTGTTTGTGCAGGGATTAAGTGATGACCAGTTTTGCTCGCTTTTTGAAGACAAGCTCAAAGCGGTCGGCCTGTGGCGTTTTGCTCAGTTACTGACACAGCTTTCGAGCCGCTCGCTTGGATCAAGAGAGGTGTCGTGGGCAAGCGGTGACGAACCACTTGTTGAACAGATGATTGCCGACATCTTTGATGGTGGCAACTTCGGCCGCAAGGACGAGCAAAGAATAAATCAGGCTAAGTTGATGACCGATAGGGGAAAGGCGAGCGTAGATGATGCATCTATGTTTAAACAGTTTGTGCTTGCCATGAACCAAAAGGCAAGGCTTGCATTACCTGCCGCGAGAAAATGTGCCCTGTTGTTGCCGATTGGCTGGATATACGCAGGTGGACGTCATTTTTTACGGGTGATTTGCGGAAAAAGGCCAAGCATCAGGCTGGGTAAAATGATTTCAGGCGCGGGTAAGCGCAGGGAGATATATAGAGAGTTCCGTTTGTTTGAAACGCCAAGCGGCGAGAAATAAAAAAGGACTTGTTCATACGAACAAGTCTTTTTTTACGCCTTGGGCTCGGCGGACGGGTCGGGTTTTTCGCGTTGGCTTTGGAGCCATTCGTCGCGGCGAAGCTTGTTTTCGTCGGCGTGCTTTTTGGCCAACCCGTGCGAAATAGCGGGGAAGATATTGCGGGTGTCGGCGGTGGGCTGAATATTATATGTGCCGTACTTGTTTATCATCTCAAAGGCGGTCTCGGGCTGTCCCATAACCGAATTACTGCTTGGGGTGGAATGGATGTGCTCGTCGTGTTTATCCTTCATAAAATCACCGATACTATTATATGTCTCGCTCCCTCTCGATATTCTCGGCCTACTTGACAAAGGGTCACCGCCGACTGTATAATATTACTAACCAAACCCCGAGAGGAAGATGCAAAATGGAAATCAACGCAAGAGAATTTTTACAATACAATAACCGCTACAACGCGGCCCGAAGAGATCTGTTGATCATTATCGCCTTTACGGTGCTCAACTGCTTTGCCACCTTGACCAACACTTATTTTCTGTTCTCGGCCTCCATTCCGATGAACTTTATACAGGCGGCTTTGTATATTCGCTCCGACGAATATTTAGCAGACGTGCCTGAGATGGGACTGCAGGATTTTGCGGCGATTGCCGACCTGCTTGGCTTCATATACATAGCCATCGCCGTTATCGGCATCCTCCTCTACCTTGTGTGCTGGCTCTTTTCCAAGAAGCGCAGAGGCTGGCTTGTGGTCGCGCTGGTGCTCTTCTCTATCGACACCGCATTCCTGCTTCTGAACTTCGAGACCGGAGTCATCGTAGACGTATTGTTCCACGGATATATTATATACAGCCTTGTAACCGGCGTTATCGCATCTAGAAAGTTGCGGACCCTTGAAGAATACGGCGTTGAGGAGCCTGCTCCCGAGTTTGCAAACGACTCGGTTGCCTCCTTTGCCGACCAGCTTCCTGCCGAGGAGCAGGCCGATAATACAAATCAAGAGGAAAAAGGAGAATAATTATGGTTAAAAATCCTGTAAGAGTATCGAAAAAGCTCATAATAGGCATCGTTGTGGCGATCCTGCTCGTCTTTGTCGGCTTCAACAGCTTCACCATCGTCCAGCCCGGCCACACCGGCGTCGTTGTTACGCTCGGTAAGGTCAACGAGGGGGTTCTGCAGGAGGGTATGCACGGCAAGATTCCCTTTGTGCAGGAGATCGTTAAGATCGATAACCGCATTGCAAAGCTTGAGGTGGACACCGAGGCCTTTTCCAAGGACCTGCAGACCGTAACCACCAAGCTTGCCATCAACTACCGCGTCGACACCAAGAAGTCGGACAGCATCTACAAAAACATCGGCGCCAACTATGAGGACGTCCTCGTGACACCTGCGGTCAACGAGGTGCTCAAGGCGATAACCGCTAAGTACACCGCCGAGGAGAGCGTTACCAACCGCGCCCTTATCTCCGACGGACTTGTAGAGGGGCTGAACGACAAGCTCAACAGCATTGGCCTCTATATCACCGATGTCAACATCATCAATTTCGACTTCTCCGAGGCATTTATCAACGCCATCGAAGAGAAACAGGTCGCTCAGCAGCAGCTTCTGAAGGCTGAGACCGAGAAGCAGACGGCCATCACCAATGCCGAGGCGGAGGCGGAGACCATTCGCATTAAGGCGGAGGCGGAGGCTCAGGCCAACACCACCCTCAGCGAGTCGCTGACCGATAAGGTTCTCGAGAACAACAAGATCGAGAAATGGGACGGCAAGCTGCCGCAGGTGGTCGGCGGTGAAGCCGGCACCTTCATCACCCTCGAATAGTTTAGTTAATTAAAAACAGCGTGTTTCTTCGGTGAAGAAGCACGCTGTTTTGTTTGATTATGCCGTAAGGGTAAATATCCCTCCGTCTTTGCCTACGGCAAATCCACCTCCCTTTAGGCAAGGGAGGCGTTTGGCGGTTAGACAATTAGTCCGCTCTTACGGAAACACGATTTACAAACAATTTAATACTGCACCAAGTAGGATTCCAAAGGGTCGCTGACCCTTTGGTCGTTGGGAAAGGGTTTCAAAAGGGA
>JAZTZA010000190.1:0-5986 GCA_045637185.1 Acutalibacteraceae bacterium | reverse complement strand
ATCAAGATACTGAACATTTTCAAATTACAAAAAGTTTTTTAGATAATCCCGAAAAAATGCTTCATTATTTGTTAAATGATACGGATATCTAAATCGGTGCAACTTGCCAAAAATCCCGAATCCGAAAGCGTTCGGGATTTTACTTTTTCACTCTTCACTAAAATCTGCATTAACAGCGAAATACTTGCTTTATTAATATAGTTTATTGTATACTTATATAGAAAACAACTATTGCTACAAATATAAAATGAAAGGATAATTCGATATGGCATATCAGAGAGCTCAATGGCAGAGCGGTTTAACTTATCAGCAGGTTTGTGACACTTGCAAAAACACATTTCGTTACACAGACCAAAGTTTAGATTTTCGTCCTTGGTATCCTGACGGTTACGTAGACTGTCCCGTATGCAAAAGCCATTTGCGTCATAATGAAAAATATGCTGTTGATGCACCCTATAAACCTAACGTTGTGTGTGCAGATTACACTGTTCCGCAAAACTCCGATAATTTTACAGAAGTTTATTGCCCCAAATGCGGAAATAAGTTCGGCGAAAACCACAGCTTTTGTTGCAAGTGCGGAGCAAAACGAAATTAACTTATAGGCACCTATATAAAATACTTGTTTTGTTATAATGTCTATGATATACTTATTGTAAGTTATCTATTGCTTAAATAGGAGGTTACAACGATGGCTGAAAACATTAATATTCTTGAGCACTTTGAAGACCAGCGGGAAAAATTTAACAAAATTATTTCAGATGGAATTGAAAAGAACCGCAAGGGTGACGCATTTATAACCGTGACCGATGATAACGGCAACGTAATTCCCGATGTTAAGATCAAGGCAACTCAAAAGGGCCACGAGTTTCGTTTTGGTGCCAATCTTTTTATGCTTGACGAGCTTGAGTCTGACGAAAAGAATGACGCATACAAAAAGTATTTTTCCGATGTATTCAATATGGCGACCATTCCGTTCTACTGGAATGATCTTGAGCCCAAGAGAGGCGAACCCCGTTATGCTAAGGACTCGCCCAAGTTTTACAGACGTCCTGCGCCCGATCTTTGTATGGAGTTTTGTGAGCAAAACGGTATCGAGCCTCGCGAACACGCTTTGGCTTATGAATATATGTTCCCTAAATGGCTGCGTGATGCAAGCGTAGAAGAGATCAAATCCGCACTTGAAGACAGATATCAGGAGATGTCAAGCCGATATGCTGATAAGATTCGAACCATTGAGGTTACGAACGAAATGGAACGCGAGTCCGGCACCACTAAATTCTACGATGAGCCCGACTTTGTAGAATGGTGCTTCAAGCTTGCAGAAAAATACTTCCCGAACAATCAGCTTGTAATTAACGAAATGACCGGTCCTTGTTGGAACGATCGCGGACGTGCGACCGATAAGTATTATGCCTACACCGAAGCCAATATGCTGAAAGGCGCAAGGATTGACGCCATTGGAATGCAGTATCATCTCTTCTACAAAAGAGAAAATTTTTACAACGGTGCAAAGTCGTCGGTAGATCCCGAAAATCTTTACAAGCATATGGATCTGTATTCAAACTTAGGCAAGCCTTTGCAGGTTACAGAGGTGACTGTTCCTGCGTATTCTTGGGAGCCTGAGGACGAGCAGGTTCAGGCTGATGTAATCGAGTGGTTGTATTCGATTTGGTTCTCTCATCCTAACGTTGAACAGATAATATATTGGAATTTGATCGACGGATACGCATATCTGGATGACCCAAGCCCTGAGAATATAAAAGCATCGCAGGGAGATATGTCAATCGGAGAGAATTATTTCCACGGCGGACTCCTTCGTTTCGACCTATCACCCAAGCCGGCTTATTTAAGAATTAAGGAACTTGTTAACGAACGATGGCACACTGAGACTGTTGCTGTAACTGACGGTGATGGTCGTGCTTCCTTCAGAGGTTTCTACGGTCAATATGAGATCGAAATCACCGCAAATGGCAAAACTGTTACAAGAACTGTCGACCTCTCCTCAAAATCTGAAAATAATTTCAGCGTCGTAATTTAACCTAATATAATTAACTAAAAAAACACAGCCGAAGCCATCGGCTGTGTTTTTTATCGTCTAAATTCGACGCATTACCTTGAAATTTTGACAAAGTTAATATATAATGACTGTATTAATATAATATTATGAATGTATTAATATAGTTTTAACTTTGATTAAAAACGGATAGGGAGGAGCACTTGTGGCAGAAAAGAAATGGATCAAATTCCACCATTCTATTGTTAGGAATATATTGTTTGCGGTACTCTATCCATATACGAAAATGAAATACGGAATCACAATTGAGAAATTCAAAAGTGAGGTTGAAGGGCCCTTTGTTATCCTGTACAATCACCAGACTGCCTTTGACCAGTTCTTTGTCGGTATGTCTGTAAAAGGGTCTGTCTATTATCTTGCGTCAGAGGACATTTTCTCAAACGGATGGGTCTCCTCGGTAATTCGCCACTTGGTTGCTCCGATCCCTATTAAAAAGCAGACTCTCGACATCAGTGCAATCAAGACCTGCATACGAGTTGCCAAGGAGGGCGGTACGATTGCAATTGCGCCTGAGGGCAACCGCACCTTCAGCGGAAAGACTGAATATATCACTCCTGCAATCGCTTCGTTGGTCAAAAAAATCAATCTTCCGATTTTGTTGTTCAAAATCGAAGGCGGATACGGCGTTCATCCCCGTTGGAGTGACGTTGTACGCAAGGGCAAAATGCGCGCATATGTCTCTGAGGTAATTTCGTCCGATGAGGTTAAAAGTTTAAGTAAAGATGAGCTTTTTGAGCGCATAAACAACGGTCTTTATGTTGACGAAGCAAATGATAACAACATCTTTAGGCATAATAAACGGGCTGAATATTTGGAGCGTGCTATTTATATCTGCCCCGATTGCGGACTTTCGACATTTGAGAGCAACGGCTACACAATAAAATGCGCGGGGTGCAAAAGAGAGGTTGAATATCAAGAGTCCACAAGACTTAAAGGTGTTGGATTTGACCTTCCATTCTCATTTGTATCCGAATGGTACGACTATCAAAAGGAATACATAAACAGCTTTGACCCGACGTTACATACCGCTGCACCTTTATACCAAGAAAAGGTGTCGCTGTCCGAAGTAATTGTCTATAAGAAGAAGCTATCGTTGAAAAAGGACGCTGATATATCTCTTTACGGAAATCGTATCGTTGTTGATGAAAACGGCGAGGATAGTATTATCTTTGATTTCGATAGAATTTCTGCCGTCACTATACTCGGAAAAAATAAGCTGAATGTATATTCCGACGGAAAGATCTATCAAATTAAGGGTGAGAAGAGGTTCAACGCCCTGAAATACGTTCATATTTATAACCGATATAAAAATATTATCCGAGGTGATCAAGATGGAAAGTTTTTGGGACTCTAACGTGTGGGGATTTATAAACCTGCTCGGAGTGTTGCTTATAGGCCTTCTTGTTGCAAATGCTCTGAAGAAAAATATTAAGTTATTACGAGTGTCTCTGATACCCACCTCGGTATTGGCCGGAATTCTTCTGCTTGTTTTTGCGGGAATCTATGACCTTATTACCGGCGATGTGCTGTTTGAAACTCAATTTTTTAACTACAACGGGTACAGCACGATGGAAACCCTTACATATCATACCTTGGCACTTGGTTTTATTGCGTCGACATTAAAATCGTCCGAAAATAAATTCATAAAAAAGCGCGCTACCGAGATATTCAACACCGGTGTAACTACCGTTTCTACCTATCTGTTGCAGGCGGTCTTCGGCCTTGGTATCACAATTGTTGCATCAATGGTTATGTCCAATTTCTTTTCAGCTGCAGGATTGCTTTTACCCTTCGGATACGGACAGGGAAGCGGTCAAGCGCTAAACTACGGCAATATTTATGAAACGGAGTTTGGCTTTGTCGGCGGAAAGAGCTTTGGTCTTACAATTGCCGCATTAGGCTTTCTGAGTGCCAGCGTCGGCGGAGTATTTCATCTCAACCTGCTTCGCAAAAAAGGCAAGATCACGGTTAAGCATGATACTGAGAAGTCGAACAAGACTGAAACGATCGAAGGTAACAACGAGATACCGATGCAGGACAGCGTCGACAAGATTACTATTCAGATTTGTCTTGTATTTGTAGCATATTTGATTACCTACCTGCTTATGCTTCTATTAGGAAATCTGCTGAGCGGTATGCGTTCGGTTATATACGGATTCAACTTCCTTATCGGTGTTCTTTCTGCTACATTGGTCAAGCTTGTGATTAATTTAATGAAGAAGAAGCAGATTGTCAAAAAAGAGTATGTCAACGACTTCCTTATGACCAGAATCAGCAACTTCTTCTTTGACATTATGGTTGTGGCCGGAATTGCGGCAATTCGCTTAGGAATTCTCGGAAGGTATTGGGGAATAATGCTCATTCTCGGTGTTGTCGGTCTGGTTATTACCTACATCTACAACAATTTCGTAGCTAAGAAATTGTTTAAAGATTATCCTGAGGAGCAGTTCCTGATGATGTACGGAATGCTGACCGGAACCGCTAGCACAGGAACTATTCTCCTTCGTGAGATCGACGGTGATTTTAAGACACCTGCGGCAGATAATATGGTGTATCAGAATTTCCCTGCGATCGTTTTCGGTTTCCCGATTATGCTCCTTGCTACTTTAGGTCCTAAGGCTCCTGTTCTGACCTTGATCATTTTGACCGCATTCTTTGTAGTTATGAATATTATTCTGTTCCGAAAGTTTATATTCAAGCTCAAAGATAAGTAATCATCATTTACTGTTTCGCAGTTGATCCCGTGCAAATATTTACGAGGTAGGATAAAATATGTCTGAATTTCTTAAGAACCTGAAGCACACCATTGATGTGACCGTTCCCGATGCAGACGAGTTTACCCACGGAAAGCACCCTAAGATCGATTATGTTTTACTGGTGCTGAGGAATGTGTTTGCAGCGGCCGCGGCTGTACTTTTGGCGATTTCAATAATTCTGCATAGGCCGCATGACGTCTTTAAGGCAATCGCTTATTTCTGCGGTGCCGCCGCATATTTATTTGAATTACTTGCGGTTACCGATTGCTTTCAGACCAAGGTGCCTCATTCCGAAATGTTTATGATCTACTGCTTCGGCCCGCTTTATATAATAATGGGACTGAGCTACGTAATTTAATAGTATTTTGAAACACTCTGTATAGTTTTACAGAGTGTTTTGCTATATAAAAATTAAATGTTACACTACTTTTCTTTTTTAGACAAATGTGTTATACTATAATGAAACGCTGATGAAAGGAGAGGGAACAGGTGGACAAATTTGAGCTTCATTCAAAATTTAAGCTTATTCGTGTAATTTAAATTAGCACAAAATATGAGTTTTAAAATAGAGGAGAAAGAAAATGAAAATTAGAACATTTCGTCAACGTATAAGTTATTGGTTTGACTGTATGATGTCAAAAGGTCCTATTGCGATGATATTATTATTGTTTGGAATTACCTCTACAATAGTCGGTGCTATTGGCATCTTAGCATATTTTGCTTCGGACGATGGCGGCGTTCTATATCAACTATGGAGCAGTTTAATGTATACGTTGGATGCTGGTAATCTTGCTGGAGTACCCACAGATAATGTTGTCTATCTTTTGTTAATGTTCTTAGCTACGCTTTGCGGTCTGTTCCTCACCAGCGTTTTAATCGGTATTATTGCTACGGGAGTTGAGGACAAGCTCGCTAATCTTCGAAAAGGGATCTCTGTAGTTCAAGAGAATGACCATACCTTTATAATAGGCTTTAATAATAATATCTATGCAATCTTGCGCGAACTTATTGAAGCGAATTCTAATAAGAAGAAGGCGTGTATTGTTGTTTTAGGTGAGGAAACTAAAGAAGAAATAGAAGAAGCAATTGCATCACATATTCCTGATACTAAAACTACGCGAATTATTTGCCGTAGCGGCAATTTGCACGAGGGTTA
>JAZTZA010000189.1:0-1052 GCA_045637185.1 Acutalibacteraceae bacterium | reverse complement strand
TAAGACCGCTTGGCCTCCGACTTATTGATTGGGCATGGGGAACCCTTGCAACCCTGCTCGCATCAATGAGCGGCTACGCCCTGCGCAACGCCAAGGGCGCCGTCTGGCTGATACCCCTGCCGAGCGTTATCTTCAACGCGCTGATAGTGGGAGCAGAGTTGGCCGTTCCCGTTCTGCTTGAAGGGGGAGCCTTTTGGCCGATGTTCGCGTTGAATGCGGCGTGGGTCGGTCTTGGTCAGGCGGTGGTATGCTACCTGCTCGGCGTGCCCCTCTATTTCGCCATCGAGAGAACCCCTGCACTCAGGCGCATGCTAACAAACTGATATATCAAAAAGAGTCAGCACCGAAGACGGTACTGACTCTTTTCTTAACTGCCCATCCCAGAAATGTGCCGCCGCGGGCAGTTGAAATTACTGGTCCAATCCCATTATATGCAGGGGATCGACGGGTTTATTCTCCTTTGTTACCGAAAGGTGCAGATGCACCGCCTCGACACATTCGCAGGGTATCTCACCGAGGGTACCTATCTTGCCGTTTGCCTTGACCGAGTCACCCTTTTTGACCGCAACGGTGTCGAATCCGCAGTAACGGGCAATTATGCCGTTGCCGTGGTTTATCTCGACCGCCTTGCCGTAGGGGGTGTCCTCGGTGACCGAAATGACCACTCCGTCACCTGCCGCATTGACGGTATCGCCAATCTTTCCCGCGATGTCGATGCCGGTGTGCAGGCGCCAGTCGGAATAGGTCATCGAGTATTGCAGCTCGGTGTCGCTAAAGCCCTTGAGCACCTCGCCTGTCAGCGGCATTACGAAAAAGGACGCGCTCGGCGTTACTGCGGTAAGGGCGCCCTCACCCGACTGCGAGTTGTTGACCGAAGGGGTGTCGGAAACAGGTTTTTCTGCCTGCGACGAGGGCTTTGAAGGGGTGTCTGCCGACGAGGTGTCGGCCTTGCTCTCGGTTTTGCTCGATGGGGGAGGGGTAGGCACCGAGGTGTTGCCGCCCGATGCGTCACCCGTCAGGGCCTGGCCGCTTGGCTCGGAGACGTCGCTCAG
>JAZTZA010000188.1:0-1704 GCA_045637185.1 Acutalibacteraceae bacterium | reverse complement strand
AGAAGGTCTTGCCTTGGGCGATCGGCGGAGTCTGCGCCCTTGCCGTTATAGGTGGCGGTGTCGTGATATTCATTACAAAAAGATAAGCATCAATTTTTACAGCAAAAGAGCCGTAGGTTACCAAACCTACGGCTCTTTGTTTGTTTAAGTTAGAAGCCTTTGCTCTCGATATACTCGCAGGCGGCAAGGGCGGCGATAGCGCCGTCTGCGGCCGCGGTTGCAACCTGACGTATCCTCTTTGAGCGGCAATCGCCTGCGACAAAGAAGCCGTCTGCCTTTGTAAGACAGTCCTCGCCCGAGTCGGCGTAGCCCCATTTGTTCAGCTCGATCAGCTCGGCAAAGGGCTCGTTCTGCGGAATGAGTCCGACCGCGACGAACATTCCGTCGATGGCGATTTCGCAGGCTTCGCCTGCGGAATTCCTTACGGTTATTGAACTGAGCTCGCTTTCGCCGTTCAGCTTTTCAACAACTGTGCCAAAAATGCTCTCGACGTTTTTCTTGGCATTAAGCTGGTCGACCAGCTTGCTCTCACCCGTAAAGGTGTCAAGATTTTGGATAACATAGACCTTTTCGGCAAGCTCCGAAAGCAGCAGTGCCTCTTGCAAGGCGGAGTTTCCACCTCCGATGACGGCAACCGTCTTGCCCTCGTAGAAGGCACCGTCGCAGACCGCACAGAAGGAGATGCCCTCGCCGATGAAGTCCTCCTCCCTATCGAGACCGAGCAGTCGGTGCTTGGCACCCGTTGCGATGATGACAGCCTTGCCCTCGTAGTCGCCGCTATCGGTATGCACCGTCTTGATGTCTCCGTCGGTCACGCCGAGCACCTCAGAGCACTCAACGTCGGCGCCCTGATACAAGACCTGCTCGACCAGCTTTTCGGCGAACTCGTTGCCCGTCACCTCGGCGAATCCGGGGATGTTTTCCACCTTCGGAGAGTAGGTTATCTGACCGCCGAAGCTTCCTTTTTCGATGACGAGAACCGTCTTGTTGGCGCGACGTGCATATACGGCGGCAGTCAGGCCTGCGGGGCCGCCGCCCACAATAATAATATCATACATAATACGTTTTCCCCATAATCGACAGGGCGGCCGCACACAGCCTATGTGCCGACCGACCCTGACAAATCTATATTATTTTTTCGTCCGCTTATGCGTTGAGCATCTTTTTGATGTCGGAAACGCCCGCGTACTTGGTGGCAACGCCGTCCTTGACTACGACAAGGGTAGGAGCCTGCTTGATGCCGAACTCGGCAACAAGGTCGGGATGCTCATTGGCAAGCAGCTTCTCATAGGCTACGCCCGCTTTGTCAAGGGTCGCACAGGCGATCTTGCAGTTGGGGCAGGTAGCGGTG
This sequence comes from Acutalibacteraceae bacterium, assembly GCA_045637185.1. Lineage (GTDB taxonomy): Bacteria > Bacillota > Clostridia > Oscillospirales > Acutalibacteraceae > RGIG2206. The sequence goes on along the minus strand of JAZTZA010000188.1, from coordinate 353 downwards.
GTAAAGAGATAGGTTGCGTCGACAGAGTCAGACTCTGCGCAGGCGCATTCCTCCTGCTTCTCAAGGACACCCGTATGGGTCAGCACCGAATGCTCGATGTCATAGACCGCGCGATCCTTGTACTCCTGCGACTTGCCGTCATTCCAGTTCTGGACGGGGCGGTAGTAGCCGGTGATTCGGCTGTAGACCTCGGTGTTCTCGCCGCAGTCGGGGCAAGTAAATGCCTCTCCTGCGATGTAGCCGTGGTTCTTGCAGACCGAGTAGGTCGGCGACATGGTGTAGTAAGGCAGGCGGTAGTTCTCGGCAATCTTCTTGACGAGGTTTGCAGCCGCCTTCCAGTCGGGAAGCTTCTC
>JAZTZA010000187.1:0-8430 GCA_045637185.1 Acutalibacteraceae bacterium | reverse complement strand
AGTTGCAGACCAACTTTGTCTTCCTAAGACCGCTTGGCCTCCGACTTCATTCAGGATGTCGAGAACGGCGGTACTTCTATCTCTGCCGATATCGCGCAGAAGAATGCCGAAATTGCCGCCAAATCCACCGAGATTGACCAGATTCGTGCCCTTTTGGATCAGGCCAACGATAAGCTCCTCGGGCTTATCAGCGATAGCGATGGTTTCTCGGCTCAGATCGAGCAGTTCAACCTCTTGCTGAACGCTCTTTCAGTCAAATCGTCGGATGAGCGCGTCGCACTTATTGCGGCAGAAACCGCAATTGAGGAGATAATTGCCAGACCCGATGTAATTGCTTCTTCTGTTACTGAGAAGAACGGCACCCTCGAGTCCCTTAATGCCGAGCATAAGCTTTTGCTCAAGGACCTCGATGCCGCAGAGGAAACCATTTCCGAGTGTAACAACAGCCTTAGCGGCCGTAAGCTTATCTTCACCTCCCGCGGTGAAGAGTGTGAGAAGCTGAAGAAGGAAATTGACACCTTGACTCTCGATGAGGGAGAAAAAAGGCGTCGTGCGCAGATACTCAAGGACCTCGAGAAGAGTATGGAGGGCTTTGGATATGCGGTAAAATCGGTGGTTCAGGCCGCCGATGGCGGAAAGCTCGGCGGTGTTCACGGTCCCGTGTCTCACATTATGTCGGTCGAGAGCAAGTACTCCGCCGCTATTGAATGCGCCCTTGGTGCCGCATTGCAGAATATCGTTGTAGACAACGAGACCGACGCAAAACGCGCCATAAACTACCTCAAGAGCAATAAGCTGGGCCGCGCGACCTTCCTGCCGATGACGGCGATCAAGCCCCGTTTGTTGAAGGAAAGCGGACTTGATGATTGCACGGGATTTGTCAGCGTTGCGGTCGACCTTGTCAAATATGATAAAAAGTATGATTCTATTCTTTCCAACCTTTTGGGTGGAATTGTTGTCGCTGAGGATATCGATTGTGCGGTGTCCATCGCTAAAAAGTACGGATATCGCTTCAAGGTCGTTACTCTTGATGGTCAGGTCGTCAATGCGGGCGGCTCTCTTACGGGCGGCTCTCTGTCTAAGAATGCGGGTATTTTGAGCCGTCGCGGCGATATTGATAAGTTGCTTTCTCAGGCTGATGAAATTGCTAATAAGATCAAGGCCGTAAATGAGAAATATACCGCAAAACAGGCTGAATTGGCTTCCCTTGAGGCCGAGATGCTTGTTGCACAGAGTGCTATTACCACCGCGCAGGAGGATAAGATCCGCGTGCTCGGTGAAATCAAGCGCGTTGAAGAACAGATTGGCTTGAACGAGGCTGATGTTGCTAAGTTAAACGAAGAAGCCTCCTCGAATGAGGCAAGATTGACCGAACTCAGTGCGGAAAAACGACGCGCCGAGAACAGCATTGAGCAGTTACGCGTACAGTCGGCTGATAACCAACTTCAGCTTGATGCGTTGGTGGGCGGTCGCGATGCATCTTCCAATGTTCGCAAGGAGCTTGAGGAGGAGATCGGCAACTTTAAGACAGGCATATTCGAGAAGGAACGCGATATTGACGTTCTGAAATCGTCAATTGCCGAGCTTAACACCTTTGTTACCGGACAGGATGAGCGCGTTATAAAAATGCGCGCCGATATTGATGCAATTCTTGCGCAAAATGAGGCTATCAACACTGAGATAGTTGCCTTGCAGGAGCAGGCCGACTCACTTCGTCAGCAAGCGGAAGAAACGAGAGCATCTGTATCCGCTCTGCTTATTCAGCGCGACGAGCTTGATAAATCTGTGCAGAATATGCGGGTTGAGGAGCGCACATTGGCCGCCGACCGTGAAAAGATGAACGGCGAGCTTGTCCGCCTTGAAGAGCGCAAGATTTCGATGGTACACGAATATGACGATACCATCAAGAAGCTCTATGATGAATATGGACTTACTCGCAGTGAGGCCGAGGAAAAGGGAAGCATACCCGAAGATATTCCTGCGGCACAACGCAGACTTGTTGAACTTCGCAGTAAGATCAGAGGACTCGGTAACGTCAATGTGTCCGCTATCGAGGAGTACAAAGAGGTCAGCGAGCGGTATGAGTTTATGTCGGCGCAGATTGCCGATATTGAGCAATCGCGTGAGCAGTTGACCAAGCTTATCGCTGAACTTACTCAGCAGATGGAGACCACCTTCGTTGAGCGCTTCAACGCCATCAACGCCTATTTCGGACAGGTCTTTGTCAAGCTGTTCGGCGGCGGTACTGCCGAACTTCGCCTGACTGACCCCGAGAACACGCTTGAATCGGGCATTGAGATTCTCGCACAGCCTCCAGGAAAGAACATTTCCATCATCGAGCAGTTGTCGGGCGGAGAAAAGGCTCTTATCGCCATCTCCATCTACTTCGCGGTAATGAAGGTCAATCCGCCGCCCTTCTGCGTGCTCGACGAGGTTGACGCCGCCCTTGACGATGTAAACGTCAACCGCTTCTCCGAATATCTGCGCAGGATGAGTGAGCAGACCCAGTTTATCGTCATCACCCACCGTCGCGGCAGTATGGAAGAGGCGGATATGCTCTACGGCGTAACAATGCAGGAAAAGGGAATTTCCAAGTTGCTTGAACTAAATGTCAGCGAGTTGGAATCACGATTGAAGCTTAAGGCGGAATAGGAGCGTTTTATGGGCTTGTTTTCAAAAATAGGCAGTGGGCTGAAAAAGACTCGCGAGTCCTTTATGGGCGCGCTCAACGGGCTTATCAGCTCTTTTACAAAGATTGACGAGGACTTCTTTGAGGAATTGGAGGAGATACTCGTTATGGCCGATGTCGGCGTTATGACTGCCGACCATATCTGCACCGAGCTTCGCCAGAAGGTAAAGCAGGAGAGGATCACCGATACCGAGCAGATAGTTGACCTTCTCAAGCACATTTTGACCGATATTCTCGGTCAGGACAATGACCTTAAGCTTGATACCAAGCCGTCGGTTTTGGTCGTCATCGGTGTCAACGGAGCAGGTAAGACCACCTCGGTGGGCAAGATGGCGGCACGCTTCAAATCGGAGGGCAAATCGGTTCTGCTCGGAGCCGCCGACACCTTCCGCGCAGGCGCCATCGAGCAGCTTGACGTCTGGGCAAAGCGCACCGACGTGCCGATAGTCAAGAGCTTCGAGGGCAGTGATTCCGCTTCGGTCGTATACGATACCGTCGCTTCGGGAAAGGCACGCGGCGCTGATATCATTATCTGCGACACCGCAGGTCGACTGCATAACAAAAAGAACCTTATGGATGAGCTTGCCAAGATTATGCGAATCATCAGGCGCGAGCTTCCTGATGCCGATGTCGAGACCCTGCTTGTCCTTGATGCAACAACGGGACAAAACGCCGTCAATCAGGCTAAGGAATTCAGCAAGGTCGGCGATATAACTGGTATCGTCCTGACCAAATTGGACGGCACCGCAAAGGGCGGAGTAGTCGTTACCATCAAGCACGAATTAGGTATACCGGTGAAGTTCATCGGTGTGGGCGAGGGTGTTGACGACCTTCAGCCATTTGATGCAAACGAATTTGTCGACGGAATATTTGAGGGGTAAACAATGGACTTTATACTTGCTTCTAAGAACAAGCATAAGCTTGTTGAGCTTAGCCGTATTTTATCACCTTTAGGGGTCAATATTAAACTTGAGAGCGACCTTGGTATCACACTTCCCGAGGTTGATGAAACAGGCACAACATTTGAAGAAAATGCCGAACTCAAAGCCCGTTCAGCCTGCGAGGCTTCGGGTCTGCCTGCAATAGCCGATGATTCAGGTATGTGCGTTGACGGACTTGACGGCGCACCCGGAGTCTATTCTGCGAGGTTTGCCGGCGAGGACCAAAATGACGAGGCTAATATCGACAAGGTCTTGGACCTGCTCAAAGATGCACCCGAAGGCTCACCTGAGCGCAAGGCCCGTTTTGTAAGCGCTATTTGCTGTTGCTTCCCCGACGGAAGCAAGCTTACCGCCGAGGGTGTCTGCGAGGGCGAAATTGCCCTTGAACGTCATGGTTATAACGGCTTTGGATATGACCCCATTTTCCTTTGCGGAGATTTAAGCTTTGCCGAAATGACCGACGAGCAGAAGGATAGGATAAGCCATCGAGGCGTTGCGTTGAGAAAATTCGCAGTTATTATTAAGGATTATTTAGGAGATAAAAAATGCTGACAAGTAAACAAAGAGCACAGTTAAGAGGAATGGCCAACAGCTTCGAGACCATCGTTCAGGTCGGCAAGGGCGGTGTTATTGACACCGTTATCAAGCAGGTCGACGATGCTCTCGAATCAAGGGAACTCATCAAGGGGAGAGTGCTTGAAACCTGCCCGACCAACTCCCGTGAGACTGCCGATATACTTGCCGACGCTGTCGGTGCTGATGTTGTGCAGGTCATCGGCTCAAAGTTTATACTCTATCGCGAAAGTAAGAACAACAAGCAGATAGTACTTGTGAAATCGAGGAAGAAATGAAAATTCTGATCTTCGGCGGGTCCTTTAACCCTGTCCACAACGGGCATCTCCATCTTTACAGGACTCTTCGCGACCTTGTAAAGCCTGATAAGACCCTTGTTATTCCGACCTTTATCCCTGTTCATAAGTCGGTCGGAACGGATTTTCTTGCTCCTGAGCATCGGCTCGAGATGTGCAGACTTGCTTTTGATGATGCGGACGTCGAGGTCAGCGACCTTGAGATATCCCAGTCAAAGCCCTGTTACAGCTTTGATACGCTGAATAAAATTCGCGAAATGTATTCCGATGCCGAGCTTTATCTTGCCTGCGGTACCGATATGTTCACTACCTTTGACCAATGGTACAGATACAGGGATATTTATCAGCTTGCGACTATATGCGCCGTTGCGCGTGATGATAGTCTTGAGCAGATGAAGGCGTTTGCAAAGGAACAGGAAAAACTTGGTATGAAATATCTGCTGTCGCAGGCAGAGCCCTATGTTATTTCTTCGTCTGATATTCGCGATATGTTGCGCAGGGGTGATGATGCTTCTGCATATTTGCCAAATGCGGTATATGAATATATCAGCCAAAACGGATTGTATAGGTGGGCGGTATGACGATCGAACAAATCAAAGAGAATCTTTCGTCTACATTGTCGGAGAAAAGATACAGGCACAGTTTAGCGGTTGCCGATATGGCATACGAGCTTGCGAAGATCCCCTCAGCTGATGCTGATAAAGCCTATCTTGCAGGGCTTGTCCACGACGTAATGCGCGAATATCCTGCCGATAGGGTGAGTGAGTATTTCGACGAAAATTTAATCGAGTGGAACGAGTTTGAGCAAAATGCGCCTAATCTGTGGCACGCTATGATGGGTGCCAACGAGATAAAGGTCAGGTTCGGAATTGATGACCCCGATATAATCAACGCGGTTCGATACCATACCACCGCGAGAGCCGGAATGTCGCTGCTCGAGAAGATAATCTATATCGCCGACTGTACGTCTGCCGACCGCAATTACAGCGATGTCGAGGATTATCGCAGACGCGCGCGAACTGATCTTGACGATGCAGTAAAGGGTGCGTTGGAGTTTTGCCGCGACAGTCTGAATGCAAGGGGAATATCTATTCACCCCGATACCCTCGCGGCATTAAATGAATTTTCAAGTTGATTATTGAAAACCGCTTGCGGTTGTTATATAATAGCGTATAGTCAAAATAAATGTTTGAGGTGTCCAATGAATAGCATTGATATTTTGAAGACCGCCGCTGAGGCGCTGAATGAAAAGAAGGCAGTCGATCTGTTTGCAACCAAGATCTCTGAGTTGACGGTGCTGACCGACTACTTTTTAATTGCCAACGGTACTTCTACCACCCACGTCCGTTCGCTTGCGGAGGAGGTAGAGGACAAGCTGTCCAAAGCAGGTGTTGAGCCTAAATCGATCGAAGGCCGTGCGACCGGCTGGATCTTGCTTGATTACGGCTGTGTTGTGGTTCACGTGTTTACGAAGGAAGCGCGCGACACCTATAGCCTCGAAAGGCTTTGGGTAGACGGCGAACAGGTTGACCTCGTAGAGCTCATCGGGGATGAAGGGGAGGAAAAGTAAGTGAGATACGATTTTAGTACAATTGAAAAGAAATGGCAGGACAAATGGGATGAGAGTGGCGTTTTCCACGCTGAGAACAACAGCTCCAAGCCTAAGTTCTACGGCCTTGTTGAGTTTCCGTACCCTTCGGGTCAGGGACTTCACGTAGGTCATCCCCGTTCCTATACTGCGCTCGATATTATCTGCCGCAAAAAGCGCTTGCAGGGCTACAACGTCCTCTATCCTATGGGATGGGATGCCTTCGGTCTTCCGACCGAAAACTTTGCAATCAAGAATCACATCCATCCCGAGATAGTTACCAAGCAGAACATCGCTCATTTTAAGCAGCAGCTGAAGATGCTCGGCTTCTCGTTCGACTGGCAGCGCGAGATCGATACAACCGATCCCAACTACTACAAGTGGACTCAGTGGATATTCCTGCAGATGTTCAAGCGCGGACTTGCCTATAAGAAGGAGATGTCGGTCAACTGGTGTACCTCCTGCAAGTGCGTTCTTGCAAACGAGGAGGTCGTCAACGGCGTTTGCGAGCGTTGCTCAAGCGAGGTCGTTCACAAGGTCAAGAGCCAGTGGATGCTCAAGATCACCGCTTATGCTGAGCGCTTGCTCAATGACCTTGATACCGTTGATTATATCGAGAGAGTCAAGATCCAGCAGCGTAACTGGATCGGTAAGTCGACAGGCGCACAGGTCAAGTTTAATACTACCTTCGGTGAGGAATTGGTCGTCTACACTACCAGACCCGACACCCTTTTCGGCGCTACTTATATGGTTATTTCTCCCGAGCATCCTATTTTGGAAACTGCCGCTGACAAGATTACTAACATAGATGCCATTCACGCATATCAGGCCGAGGCGGCTAAGAAGTCCGACTTCGAGCGTACCGAAATGGCCAAGGATAAGACGGGCGTTCGAATCGAAGGTTTTGCGGCTATCAATCCCTTGACTAATACGGAAATCCCGATCTTCGTTTCCGATTACGTACTCGTTTCCTACGGAACGGGTGCCATTATGGCGGTTCCTGCTCACGACACTCGTGACTGGGAATTTGCGAAGAAGTTTGACCTGCCTATTATCGAGGTTGTTCAGGGTGGCAACGTTCAGGAGGCGGCCTTTACCGATTGTGATACCGGCGTTATGGTCAATTCGGGCTTCCTTAACGGCTTGAGCGTCGAGGAGGCCAAGAAGGCTATCATCGATTACCTTGCAAAAGAGGGCATTGGTGAAAGCAAGACCAACTACAAGCTTCGCGACTGGGTCTTCTCCCGTCAGCGTTACTGGGGTGAGCCTATTCCGATCATTCATTGTGACTGTTGCGGATTTGTCCCCGTTGATGAAAAGGAATTGCCTGTAACTCTGCCGATGGTCGACTCCTATGAGCCTACCGACAACGGTGAATCGCCGCTTGCCAATATCGACGAGTGGGTCAACGTTAAGTGCCCCAAGTGCGGTGCCGACGCTAAGAGAGAGACCGATACTATGCCTCAGTGGGCAGGCTCGTCCTGGTACTTCCTGCGTTACTGCGACCCCACCAATCCCGATTCCTTCGCTTCAAAGGAGGCTATGGAGTATTGGCAGCAGGTCGACTGGTACAACGGTGGTATGGAGCACACTACCCTCCATTTGCTTTACAGCCGCTTCTGGCATAAGTTCCTTTATGACATCGGCGTAGTGCCCAATCCCGAGCCTTACGCTAAGCGTACAAGCCACGGTATGATCCTCGGTGAAAACGGCGAAAAGATGTCTAAGTCTCGCGGCAACGTCGTTAATCCCGACGATATCGTCAACGAGTACGGTGCCGATACTATGCGTCTGTACGAGATGTTCATCGGTGACTTTGAGAAGTCTGCACCTTGGAGCTCTAATTCTATTAAAGGTTGCCGCCGCTTCCTTGAGCGTGTATGGTCGCTTCAGGACAACGTGGTTAAGTCGGATGAGTATAGCTCCAAGCTTGAGTCGGCCTTCCACAAGACCATCAAGAAGGTCACCTCCGACATCGACGAGATGAAGTTCAACACCGCCATCGCCGCCCTTATGGCTCTGCTCAATGAGTGCGGTAATCAGCCTTTGACTGCGGCCGAGCTCAAGACCTTCATTCTCTTGCTCAGCCCCTTTGCAACTCATATCTGCGAGGAAATGTGGGAGCTCACCGGCTTCGGCGGTACCATCAACGACCAGAAATGGCCCGAGTACGACGAGGCTAAATGCGTTGATTCGAGCGTCGAGATCGTTGTTCAGGTCAACGGCAAGGTGCGTACCAAGATGATAGTGGCAGTTGATGCCGCGCAGGAGGATGTCCTTGCAGCCGCTAAAGCAGATGAGAAGATCGCATCTCAGCTTGAGGGCAAGACTATCGTCAAGGAA
>JAZTZA010000186.1:0-1520 GCA_045637185.1 Acutalibacteraceae bacterium | reverse complement strand
GATAGTCTCGCGGCAGTTCATCATCGATGAAAAGCCTACGGGCATCATCAATATAGTTGACGCCACCAACATCGAGCGCAGTCTTTACCTGACCCTTCAGCTTATGGAGCTGAACATTCCTATCGTTCTCGCGCTGAATATGATAGATGAGGTGCGCGGCAACGGCGGCACAGTACGCATCAACGAGATGGAGCAGATGCTGGGCATTCCTGTCGTTCCCATCTCTGCGCTGAAAAACGAGGGTGTCGATGAGCTTGTCGCTCACGCTATCCACGTCGCAAAGTATCAGGAACGCCCCGGTCGTACCGACTTTTGCGGCAAGGACACCAACGGCGGAGCGGTGCACCGCTGTCTGCACAGCATTATGCATCTCATCGAGGATCACGCCGAGCAGGCGGGCATACCTCTTCGCTTTGCGGCAGGCAAGCTGGTTGAGGGTGACAACGCGGTGCTTGAGGCGCTGAAGCTCAGCAAAAACGAGCAGGAGACCCTTGAACATATCATTCTGCAGATGGAGGAGGAGCGTGGACTTGACCGCGCCGCCGCTATCGCAGATATGCGCTTTTCATTTATACGCGAGCTGTGCGAGCGCACCGTCGTGCGCCCCAAGGAGAGCCGCGAGCATCTTAGAAGCCGCAACATTGACCGCGTGCTGACCGGCAAATACACCGCCATCCCCGCCTTCATCGGCATTATGGCGCTGATATTCTGGCTGACCTTTGACGTGATAGGCGCCTTTTTGCAGGGCCTGCTTGAAGGCGGCATCGATTGGCTGACGGGTGTGGTTGACGGCGCGATGGTCGCCGCCAACGTCAACGAGGTCATCAGGTCGGTGGTGGTCGACGGCATCTTTGCAGGTGTCGGCAGCGTGCTCAGCTTCGTTCCAGTTATCGTCGTGCTTTTCTTCTTCCTCTCCTTGCTTGAGGACAGCGGATATATGGCTCGAGTGGCCTTCGTTATGGATAAGCTTCTGCGCAAGATAGGCCTGTCGGGACGGAGCATCGTTCCGATGCTTATCGGCTTCGGATGTACGGTGCCGGGGGTTATGGCAAGCCGTACCCTGCCGAGCGAGAGGGACAGAAAGATGACCGTTATGCTCACCCCCTTTATGAGCTGTACCGCCAAACTGCCCATCTACGCATTTTTTGCCGACGCCTTTTTCCCCGAGCACGCCGCCATCATTATGATTGGCCTCTACCTGCTCGGTATAATCGTTGGAATTTTGGTCGCCCTTGTGTCAAAGGTGACCGCCTTTAAGGGCGAAGCAGTTCCCTTTGTAATGGAACTGCCCAACTACCGCCTGCCTGCCGCAAGGAACGTCATCCATCTGCTGTGGGATAAGGCCAAGGACTTTTTGCAGCGCGCCTTTACCGTCATTTTCATCGCCTCGATAGTCGTGTGGTTCTTGCAGACCTTCGACTTCAGGCTCAACGTCGTTGCTAACTCGCAGGACAGTATGCTGGCCGTTATCGCGGGCGTTATCGCACCCGTGTTCAGCCCCATCGGGCTTGGCGACTGGC
>JAZTZA010000185.1:0-5082 GCA_045637185.1 Acutalibacteraceae bacterium | reverse complement strand
CCTCTCTTCGAAAAAGCGCAATTTTATCAACCTTTGGTCCCTTTCGTCAAGGCGCTTGACCGCCTCGCTGAGCGCTATCGACTCGCAGATGGCCTGCTGCGCGTCCTCGCAGGGTATATCGGTCTGGGACTGCCCGTCCTCCCCTGCGGTAAGCGAGACCGCGGGCTGTGATGCGCAAAGTGCCTGCGCCGCTTCTCCCTCGGACACGCCGAGAGTCTGTGCAAGTTCGGATATCAGCGGCGGTCGGCCCAAGGTCTTGGTCAGCTCGTCGCTTGCGCGCACCGCTTTTAGCGAAAGCTCCTTGAGAGGTCGGCTGACCTTGACGCTTCCGCCCTCGCGGAAAAGCCGCCGCACCTCTCCGAGAATGACCGGCACGGCATAGGTCGAAAACATCAAGCCCCTTGACTCATCGAACCTGTCGACCGCCTTTACAAGCCCGACACACCCCGCCTGATACAAATCGTCGTACTCAATTCCCCTGCCCATAAACCGACGGCAACAGGAATGGACTAAGCCAAGGTTTTCGGAGATATATTTCTCGCGGTCGGTCATAGCTGGACCCGTCGTGAGAGTTGTTTTACCATTGTGACTACGGTGCCCTTGCCCACCTTTGACCTCACCTTGAGGCTGTCGGTGAAGGACTCCATTACCGAGAAGCCTATACCTGCCCTCTCGCCGCCTAAGGTGCTGAAGGTCGGCTCCATCGCTTTTGCGATGTCCTCGATTCCCCTTCCGCTATCCTTGACGCGAATTTTTACCCGTCGGTTTTCATAGATGCTGACATTTATGTAAACCTGCCCGATGGTATCGGGATAAGCGTGGACGGTGCAGTTGGTGACCGCCTCGCTGACCACCGTTTTTATGTCGTTGAGTTCCTCAACGGTTGGGTCCATCTGCACCAAAAATGCCGACACCGCCATTCGCGCAAAGCCCTCGTTGCAGGAATTTGACGGGAAGGTCAGCTTCATCTCGTTAGTCGGGTTCATTTTGAGTCACTTCCTTTCTCTACTACTGCGATGCGGTCAATTCCCGACAGTTTCATCACCTTATATATCTGATTTGACAGATTGCAGACGTGAAGTTGTGCGCCGACCGCCTTTGTCGTGTTTGAACGGCCCATTACCAGCCCTATTCCCGACGAATCCATAAAGCTCAGGTCGCCGAAATCAAGTATGACCAAGGTGGGCCTTTCCTCCTCGATGGCCTTGTCTATCTCCTGACGGATAGGCATAGCGGCGTGGTGGTCGAGTTCACCTGACAGGCGGCAGGTAAGCACCTCTCCCGTCATTTCAATGCTAACAGGCATAGCTTGTCCCTCTTTTCCGTAAAAAAATATTCCCATATTCATAAGAATACGGGAATATTTATAAATTATCACGAAAATCCTGCCGTCGAATTTCAGATTGTTTTTGCCCATTTGAGCAGATGCGGTCGGATGCCCGACGCAAGATAGAGGGAGCCTGCGACTATTATGGGTGCGCCCTGTGCCTTTTGAGCCGCGAGTTTGATGGCACCGCTGTATGACCTGCAGGGAATGACGTCGTCGCAATAGCGAGACGCCGTCTTGGCCAATTGGGATGCGGTAAGTGTGCGCGGATTTGGCACCCGCAGGGTGACGATGTGGGCGCATCTTGATGCGAGCAGGCTCAGGGCACTCTCGTAGTCCTTGTCGGCGAGCATACCGACGATGAGGGTCGGCTTTTGCTCGCAGAGGGTGTCGAGCGCATCGACAAGCGCCGCGATGCCGTCGGGGTTGTGCGCCCCGTCAAGCAGGACGATCGGTTTGGTCGAGATCAGTTCAAGCCGTGCGGGGATAAAGGTGTTTTTCAGCCCCTCGGCGATCGCCTTTTCGTCAATTCCGAGCAGATCGGCAACTGCGAGGGCAACCGAGGCGTCTTTAGCCTGATGCTCGCCTATCAGCGAGAGGGAAAATTCGATGTTGCGCCAATTCAGTCGGGTACCCGATAGGGTAACCGACGACTTAGGTATCTCGGGCACGAAAAGCTCGCATCCGCGCTCATTAGCAACCTTTTTTATCACTTCCAGCGCCTCGGGGTGCTGATCGGGATAGGTCACAACGGGGCTCCCCTCTTTAATGATTCCGCACTTTTCAAAGGCGATATCGGCATAGGTCTCGCCGAGCAGTTGGGTGTGGTCAAGGTCGATATGGGTGATGACCGAGCATACGGGCGGCTCGATTATATTGGTTGCGTCAAAACGGCCGCCGAGTCCCACCTCCAGCACGACATAGTCGCACCTCTTCCTGCGGAACCAGACAAATGCCGCGGCGGTTATCAGTTCAAACTCGGTAACAACGCAGCCCTCGCTGTCAAGCTGTTCGACAAGTGGCTTCAGCTCGGTCATCAGCTCGGCAAGTTCCTTTTTGGATATCATTTCGCCGTTGATCTGAAACCGCTCGCGAAAATCGATGACATAGGGCGAGGTGTACAACCCCGTCTTATATCCTGCGGCGGTCAGCATACTGCTTATCATCGTTGAGGTCGAACCCTTGCCGTTGGTGCCTGCAACATGGATAAAGCGCATACCACGCTGCGGCGAGGCGCAGAGGGTGGTTATGCGCTTTATTGTTGCAAGACCGGGGCGAGAGCCGAATTTCAGCCGAGAATGTACGAATTGTACGGCTTGAGTGTAATTCATAAGGCTCGTTTGCTCCTGATTTTATTTTAGCGCCGCAAGCTCGCTGTCGAGCATTGCCAGCTTCTCCTGATGGCGCTTAAGCTGATCGCGCTGGGCAGCGACCACCTTTTCGGGTGCCTTGCTGACGAAGCCCTCGTTATTGAGCTTGGCTTCGACAAAGGCGATATCCTTGAGCACGGCGTCGCGCTCCTTATTCAAACGGGCACGCTCTGCCTCAAAGTCGATAAGCTCGCCAAGCGGAATGTAGATCTTGGCATCGTCGGTGATGACGGCAAGGGCGTTTTCGATGTGCAGGTCTGCGCCGACCTCGGTAGAGGATGCCGATGCAAGACGCTCAAAGAAGACGGCACCGCCCTTGAAGGTGTCGGTATAGGCGGTATCGATGTAGACCTTCGCCTTCTTGGAGGGGGCTACGTTCATCTCGGCACGACGGATACGTACCGCTCTGATGGCCTTCATAATGCGCTCAAACTCGCGCTCCTCATCCTCAAAAACAAGGCTCTCATCAAACTCAGGCCACTTGGAGATCATAATGCTGTCGCCGTCGTGGGGCAGGGTCTGCCATATCTCCTCAGTAATGAAGGGCATAAAGGGATGGAGCAGCTTGAGGATGCCGGTCATCACATAGGTCAGGGTATCGCAGGCGGTCGCCTTCTGCTCGGCGTTGTCGCCGTTCAGGCGCACCTTGCAAAGCTCGATGTACCAATCGCAGAAAACATCCCAGATAAAGTCATAGAGTTTCTGCACCGCGACACCGATCTCGAATTTGTCAAGGTTTTCGGTGACCTCGGCGACAAGGCGGTTATACTTGGAAAGTACCCACTTATCCTCGAGGGCAGGTGATTCGGGCAGACTTGCCGCCTTCTGCTCGTCGGGGAGATTCATCATAATGAAGCGGGATGCGTTCCACAGCTTGTTAGCGAAGTTACGGGATGCCTCGACACGCTCGGGCATATAGCGCATATCGTTTCCGGGGCTGTTGCCGGTCGCGAGGGTAAAGCGCAGGGCATCGGCGCCGTACTTCTCGATCTCGACGAGGGGGTCGATTCCGTTACCAAGGGACTTGGACATCTTGCGTCCCTGTGCGTCACGGACGATGCCGTGGATAAGGACGGTGTCAAAGGGCGGTTTGCCGGTATATTCAAGGCCGGAGAAGATCATTCTTGCGACCCAGAAGAAGATGATGTCGTAGCCCGTGACCAGCGTATTGGTCGGATAGAAATACTTAAGATCGTCGGTATCGTCCGGCCAGCCAAGAGTCGAGAAGGGCCACAGAGCAGAGGAGAACCAGGTATCAAGGGTATCCTCATCGCGCGAAAGCTTTGCGCCGTTGCACTTGGGGCACTTATCGGGCGCGGTATCGCTGACGATGACCTCGCCGCAGTCGGCGCAGTAGTAGGCGGGAATTCTGTGTCCCCACCAAAGCTGACGGGAGATGCACCAATCCTTGATGTTCTCCATCCAGTTGAAGTATATCTTGTCAAAACGCTCGGGAATAAACTTTATCTCGCCGTTGCGGACAGCCTCGATGGCCGGCTTCGCAAGGGGCTCCATCTTGACGAACCACTGTTTGGAAACGCGGGGCTCAACGGTGGTGCCGCAGCGGTAGCAGCAGCCGACGTTGTGGTTATGATCTTTTACAGCAACAAGGTAGCCGCCTTCTTCAAGATCAGCAACGATTGCTTTTCTTGCTTCGTAACGGTCCATAGCTTCGTATTTTCCGCCGTTTTCGTTGATGTGTGCATCATCGGTCATAACATTGATGACCGGGAGATCGTGACGCAGACCAACCTCAAAGTCGTTCGGGTCGTGTGCCGGGGTAATCTTAACCGCACCGGTACCGAACTCCATATCAACATAGCTGTCGGCGATGATCGGGATCTCTTTGTTAACGAGCGGCAGGATCAGCATTTTGCCGACCATATCTTTATAACGCTCGTCATCCGGGTTAACTGCAACAGCAGTATCGCCCAGAAGGGTCTCAGGACGAGTGGTAGCGATTTCAACAACGCCGCTGCCGTCAGCAAGCCGGTAGTTGATGTGCCAGAAATGACCGGCCTGTTCGCTGTATTCAACCTCAGCATCAGAGATCGAGGTCAGGCAGTGCGGGCACCAGTTGATGATGCGCTCGCCGCGGTAGATAAGGTCTTTTTCATAAAGGCGGATAAAGACTTCTTTAACTGCTTCGGAACAGCCTTCGTCGAGGGTAAAACGCTCACGGCTCCAGTCGCAGGAGGTACCGAGTTTTTTGTGCTGTTCGACGATTCGTCCGCCGTACTGCTCTTTCCACTCCCAAGCGCGTTCCAGGAACTTTTCGCGGCCGAGGTCAGCTTTGGAAATGCCTTCTTTGCGCATTGCCTCAACGATCTTAGCTTCGGTTGCGATGGAAGCGTGGTCGGTGCCGGGAAGCCAGAGTGCAGCATA
>JAZTZA010000184.1:0-4038 GCA_045637185.1 Acutalibacteraceae bacterium | reverse complement strand
GAAAGGGCTTCTTCAAGCTGATCGGCGGTGAAGCTCTTGGTGGTCTCGACGCCCCAGCTTGTAAAGACCTCGTCTGCGTGATGATGATGGTGATGGTGGTGGTCGTGACAACCGCAGTCGCAGTCTTCATCGTGATGATGATGGTGATGGTGGTGCTCATGGTCGTGGCAACCGCAGTCGCAGTCTTCATCGTGGTGGTGATGGTGGTGATGCTCGTGGTCGTGGCATCCGCAGTCGCAGTCCTCATCGTGATGGTGATGGTGGTGATGCTCGTGGTCGTGGCAACCACAGTCGCAGTCCTCATCGTGATGGTGATGGTGGTGCTCGTGGTCGTGGCAACCGCAGTCGCAGTCCTCATCGTGGTGGTGATGGTGATGATGGTGGTGTGCCAACTCCTCAAGCTCGGTGTCGAGGGTGGTCTTCTTCTCCATAGCCTCAAGAATAGTCTTGCCATCGAGGTGGTCCCACGGGGTTGTAACCAAGGTTGCAGTCTTGTTATGCTCGCGCACGAGCTCCACCGCAGTTTCCAACTTTTCGCCCGAGATACCATCGGTATGGCTGAAAACGATAGAGTTAGCGTGCTCGACCTGATTGTTGAAGAACTCGCCGAAGTTCTTCATATACATCTTGCACTTATTGGCATCGACAACGGTGGTGAAACTATTAAGCAGAATGTCGGTGCTGTCGATATCCTTGACTGCGCGGATAACGTCGCTGAGCTTACCGACACCCGATGGCTCGATAAGGATGCGGTCGGGAGAATATTCGTCAAGCACCTTTTTAAGAGCCTGTCCGAAGTCACCGACCAGACTGCAACAGATGCAACCCGAGTTCATCTCGGTAACCGAGATGCCCGCGTCCTGCAAAAAGCCGCCGTCGATACCGATTTCGCCAAACTCGTTCTCGATAAGCACAAGCTTCTCGCCCGAGTAGGCTTCCTTAATCAGTTTTTTGATAAGGGTGGTCTTGCCCGCTCCCAAAAAACCCGAAAAAATATCGATCTTAGTCATTTTTATTCCTTCTCTCCGGATTTGAAATTATATCCTTTTTATTATAACACCCATTCGCCCTCTATGCAAGACGGCAGGCATCAACTTTTTTCAAAAGGCAGAAAAATTGTCGTTTGCTATTGATTAAGGCTGAGCAAGGTGGTAAAATACCGTTATACAAATATTTCAAGGAGCTGAAACTTTATGAGTGAATGCACACACGACTGTTCCACCTGCAGTTCCAACTGCTCGGAACGCAAACCTGAGAGCTTTTTGGAAGCTCCCCACGAAATGTCCTCTATCAAGAATGTTATCGCCGTTGTAAGCGGTAAGGGTGGCGTTGGTAAATCCCTTGTCACCTCGATGCTGGCCGTTCTTGCCAACCGCAAGGAGCTTAACACCGCCATTCTTGATGCCGATATTACCGGACCCTCTATTCCCAAGGCGTTCGGTCTGAAGACACGCGCCGAAGGCACCGAGGTGGGCATCCTGCCCGTCAAGACCAAGACGGGCATTCAGGTTATGTCCATCAACCTACTGCTCAACAATGACACCGACCCTGTCGTATGGCGCGGCCCCGTTATTGCGGGCACCGTAAAGCAGTTCTGGTCCGACGTTATCTGGAACGACGTTGACTTTATGTTTGTTGATATGCCTCCCGGAACGGGTGACGTACCGCTGACCGTTTTCCAGTCCCTGCCCATCAAGGGTATCGTTATCGTTACCTCGCCGCAAGAGCTTGTTTCGATGATAGTCGAGAAGGCGGTCAATATGGCCAACCTTATGAACATTCCGATTTTGGGAATCGTCGAGAATATGTCCTACTTTGAGTGCCCCGACTGCAAGAACCGTCACTCCATCTACGGTGAGAGTCACCTTGAGGAGATCGCGGCAAAGCACGGAATCAAAAACATCGCACGTCTGCCCATCGACCCCGAGCTTGCCAAGGTCTGCGACAACGGTTTGGTTGAGCTCTTCGAGGGCGATTGGCTGGACGAGCTGTCGGATAAGATCGAGGAAGATGTAAAATGAGCCACGCAGAGAGAGCAAAAGAGTTATTTCTGCAGGGCTACAACTGTGCGCAGGCGGTGTTCATCGCCTTTAGCGACCTGACCGGCTACGATGTGGATGATGCCGCTCGCATTTCCTCCTCCTTTGGCGGCGGAATGGGTCGGCTTCGTGAGGTCTGCGGTGCGGTGAGCGGTGCATTTATGGTAGCAGGTTGCCTTTACGGCTATGCCGATGAGACCGATAAGGATGCAAAGACTGCTCACTACGCGCTCATTCAGGATATCGCGGCGCGCTTTAGCGAGAAAAACGGCACCATAATTTGCCGCGACCTTGTCGGAGAAGAAGCCAATGATAAGTCGGCAGTCCCTACCGACCGAACTCCTGACTTCTACAAGCGTCGTCCTTGCGTTGAGCTGGTTGAAATTGCCGCAGAAATAATGGACGAGATAATCAAGGAAAAAGGCTTATAAAAAAGCAACTCCCCCGCCCGACCTTTCACAAGGTTCGGCGAGGGAGATTTTTTATACCAATCCGACTATCAGGCCTGTAACGAATGCCGAAAGGCAGGCCGAGACAGCAACAAGCAACAGGGGTGTGCGTCGGTAGGACAGTATCAGCGCGACACCGAAGCCTACCGCGCCTGTGATGAGGCTACCCGTGGAATAAAGTATCGCAGGCAGGGTCATCGCGCCGAGCACGGCATAGGGTACATAGTGCAAGAAGCTACGGACAAAGGGAGAGCGTATCTTTTTGCGGAAGGCCGCAAAGGGTATTACGCGGATGAGATAGGTGGTCAGCGACATAGCGCATATCGACGCAATTATGTAATACACACTCATTGGCTCTCCTCCTCACTCTCAATCGGCCTGACGACTGCCATTATTACAGAGGCAACGACGGCGCAGATTATGATGGAAAAACCTGTTGATATGAAACTGAAAAAGGGAATATAATATAGAGCACAGCTAAGCGAGCAGGCAATCATGACCGCCCACATAACACCCTTGTCGTCCCTTGCTTCAGGCACGACGATGGCAACGAACATACTGTAAATCGCGATGCCGAGTGCGGCACTCACCGACGGGGGCAATATGTCACCCGCAAGCACACCGATAAGGGTGCCTGCCGTCCAACCCAAATACGGCAAGGTGATAAGTCCGTACATAAAACGGGGGCCTATCTCGCCGCCTTCGTTTATCGCGACGGCGAATATCTCGTCGGTGATACCGAAGGCGCTCAGTATCCTGTGGCGCAGGCTGTAGGTGCCGAGCTTTTGGGTCAGGGCGATGCCCATCAGCGAATAGCGCAGGTTGATAACCAACTGGGTCAGCACCATTTCGATTATGGGGCCTTGCGAGAGTATGACGCCTACACCCGCAAGCTGACCTGCTGAGGTCAGGTTGGTCATCGAGATGAGCACCGCCCAAACGGCCTCTAATCCCCTGCTGACAACCGATATTCCAAACCCGAACGACACCGAAAGGTAGCCCAACGCGATCGGGATACCCTTTTTCAAGCCGCTCAGATATGAGTTTTGATATCTGACTTCTGCCAACTTACACGACCCCTTAAAACAAACTTGCTATATTGTAGCACAGCTCTCTAGCAAAATCAACTCTCAGGTCATTTTAATGAGGGATTGCTATTTTTCAGAGGCTGTGGTAGAATAAAGGAAGAAATTATCACTTCGAAAAGAAGGTTTTGATATGATAGACAAGAACCTGCCCATTGCGGTCATCGATTCGGGCATAGGCGGTGCAACCGTTTTGCGCGAGCTGATAAAGATAATGCCCAACGAGAATTACATTTACTTCGGCGATTCGGCAAACGCGCCCTACGGTACCAAGACGGTCGACGAGGTGAAAAGGCTGACCTTTGCAACCGCCGATATGCTCTTTGAGCGGGGTATCAAGGCGATGGTCATCGCCTGCAACACCGCAACCGCCGCCGCGGCCGCTCAGCTTCGTCAGGAGCATCCCGAGATACCTATTATCGGAATTGAGCCTGCCATTAAGCCTGCCGCTCTGGCTAAGGAGCA